>CAZWGD010000043.1:9683-10152 GCA_964633235.1 uncultured Desulfobacteraceae bacterium
AAGCCGAGGCAACCCGGATCTTGAAAAACCCGGAGTATAAAATAACCGTCGACCTTCATATGGGGACAGCCAGGGCATCGGTTTTAACCTGTGATTTTTCCATTGACTATGTAAAGATCAATGCAGACTACCGGACATGATCATCTCACCTTTTTAAGCCGCCATCATCGAGATGGTTTGCGCCTAACCTCCCGATCATGGCCCTGATGCGGCTGCAAAAGTATCTTTCCGCTGCGGGTGTATGCTCACGACGCCATGGCGAGGACCACATCCGCCAGGGGCATGTCTCGGTCAACGGCAAGGTGGTGCGGCAGGTGGGTCTAAAGATTGATCCGGCGGTCGACCGGGTAGTGTTCAAGGGCCGCCGTGTGAGATGCCGGGACAAACCGATCTATATTGTCTTCAACAAACCCAGAGGCATCGTGGCTAGTTGTAGCCATCCGGGGGAAAGAACACTACCCGGTCGACC
>CAZWGD010000044.1:0-1227 GCA_964633235.1 uncultured Desulfobacteraceae bacterium
GGGAGATTTTTTTCTTCTTGACAACTGTCAACCATATCAGGTGTCAGGAAAAACCTCCTATTGCCGGCACATTAATCCTGAACACTTTTCCGGTTTATCCGGGTTAGGCGCTCTGCTCAAGATCCGTAATGCCCTGAAGAATGGTATCAAAGAGCCCGGGTATTTCCGCTTCCTCTATGCATGAAAAGGCCACCCGGATATCCGCTTGGCCCAAGGCGATCAACCCGACACCATATTTCTCCAGCAGGTGGGTTCGCAGGGCTTCTGATTCAACGGTTTTTAGCCGGAGGCACATGAAGTATCCTGAGTTGAACGGATAGGCTTCCCAGACCTTTCTGAACTTGGGATCCGAGAGGACCGCCTTCACACGCTTGGCCCTGTTTTCGAGAATTACATATTTGGCCTTTCGCTCCGCCGCGTATTGCTCGTCCCGCATCGATTTCAGCAGGATCGACTGACTCAAATGGGAGGCGTTGGATATGGTACCGCGCACGCATCCGGCGGTCTTCTTCTCCAAGGCTTCATAAACGCTTTCCAGTTCCCCGGAGAGCCGGGCACCATAGGTGATGAAGCCCACCCGCAGCCCCCATACATAGTTTTCTTTGGTGGCTCCGTCCAGTTTAGCCGCCAGCAGCTTGGGATGACGATCGCACAGCAGGGTGAACATCGATTCTTTCAAGGCTTCCGGTTCGTAAAAAAGGCCAAAATAGGAATCATCACAAACCGCAATGATGTTCGTTCCCGCGGCTGCCTTGCGGGCAAGCATCTCGGCTACTTCTTGGCCCTCCTGCCTGGTCAATGTATACCCGGTGGGGTTGTGGGGAAAGTTAAGGACAACGATGATTTTTTGATGGGTAGCGGCGACCTTGTCCAGAGACTTTTCAAAACCGGTAAGGTGAAATGTGTTTTGTGCTGAAAACATGGGGTATTGATAAATTTGCGCCCCTTTCCTCACCTTAAAGATCATATTATAATTGCCCCACATCATGTTCGGCAACAGCACCGCATCCCCCGGATCCACCCAAAGGTCGGCGAAAACACTGGTCGCATGCGTGATCCCGCTGGTGACAACCGGCAGGCTGATCGTTTTGGGGGTCAGGGTGGGATTTTTCTTCAGCATGGCCCTTTTCCAGGCTTTTCTGAGGGCGGAGATGCCATAAGAGGGGGCATAGGTAAGGGATTCACTGGGTTTGATGTCGCTGATGGACCGCATCACCGAATCCAGAT
>CAZWGD010000044.1:1237-10081 GCA_964633235.1 uncultured Desulfobacteraceae bacterium
CTTGGCGATGCCGACGGTGGCGTTGATTTTATGCGCCTTTTCTTTTGCTTCGGCACCTTGACTCAAAATGCCTTTCGGAAAGAAAATATGTTTGCCCACCTTGGATAACATGTCCAAAACAGCGGGGTTTTCCGACATAATGATCTCATTTAGTCGTTCGGCCAGTCGATTCATAGTTTCCTCACTCAATGATTACGTTATCGATATACTCCGGACGGATGATAATGCGGCAAGGGGGTTGTACCGGTTGGCTTTGAAACCTGTCAAGGAAAAAGCAAGCATCCTGCAACGGGGAGCCTGGTTTTGCAAAAGAGTCCTCCGCCAGTGTCGAAACGGCAGGTGGTCGTTGGGCATTCAGCACGGGATATGAAAGGAGATCATTTCCGGTTTTCCAGGCCTTCGGTCGGGCCTTCAAAAAGATATCCCCGTCCTTGGTTGGACGGGGATCAACATCGCGTAGCGCACCTCATTATCGCCTTCCTCTCTTGGAAGCCTTGAGCGGATTTATTTTTGACTTTGAGGGGCCGGAATCGGTGGTAATGTGGGAGGCAAGGTTACAAGAACCGTGGGCCCATTTTGTAGACGGTTCGGGGCATGCGCTGCAGTACCATCCCGAGGAAAATTGGGCACTGCGTTTGCATCCGTTGCACTGCTCCACGACTTCGTGGCAGTTTCCACCGTTGAACGAACAACCCCTGACGGTCATAAACGCACATTCCATTCCTTCTCTAATCGTTGAACAAACCATTGGTATCACCCCCTTTTCATGAATTTGACGACAGTAAAAAAGGCCGGATGTCCTTCTCCGGCCTCTGTACCTTGAAAGTGAGCTTTAAATATAATCTGTATACGCTGACTGTCAATAAAAAAGAACGGACAGGTATTTGTAAACAAGTCAGCCGGCTGAAAAGAGATATGTATCGCCCCTACGCTTCATTCGTTCCAAATGCGGTTACCCTGGGGCGGAACCTTGAGAATCTTGACATCGATCCGGGGTTATGAGAATAGTCTTTGCACATTCGACATTTCCCGGTCGGCAAGGGAACCATTTCGCCTGATGAAAGCCGTCCAAACCTGCTTTCGTTCGTCGATAGGGTAATGTTTTTCACGATAATGGCCTCAACTACATAAGATGCGTGCACTGATATGATTATTGAAGAAGCTAAGAAGGTTATCAAGATAGAGGCCGAAGGGGTTGCCGCCTTGGTGGATCGAATTGACCATCGCTTTAAAAAGATGGTGAAAATGATCTACCGGTCTTACGGACGATTGATCGTCTCGGGCCTTGGAAAATCCGGTATTGTGGGCCGGAAAATCGTGGCCACTTTAAACAGTACGGGAACCCCGGCCATTTTTTTACATCCCGTCGAGGCCATGCATGGGGATTTAGGACAGGTTTCAAAAGACGATATTTGCCTGGCTGTTTCCAACAGCGGTGAAACCAGTGAGCTCAATAACCTTGTCGCCAGTATCCGCGACATGGGATGCAGCGTGGTCGCCTTCACCGGTGATATGCATTCCACACTGGCCAGACTGAGCGATATTGCGATCAATGTGGGTGTGGAGCGGGAAGCATGCCCCCTGGGGGTGGCGCCTACGGCGAGCACCACGGCCCAATTGGCCATGGGAGATGCCCTCGCGGTCGTGTTGATCAATAAAAGGCATTTTAAACTCAGTGATTTTAAAAGAATTCATCCCGGTGGGAAATTGGGCCGGCTTTTATCTAATAAAATCGGGGACATCATGCTCACCAAAGAAGCCATTCCGCTTGTTCTGGAGGGCGTCCCCATCATGGATGCCATCGCCGTCATGGACAGGTTTGAATTGGGCCATGCCGTGGTAACCAAGCCTGATCATACCCTGCGCGGTATCATCACGGACGGTGATATTCGACGTATGCTGGTAAAAAAGAAAAATATCTCAACCGCCACCGTGAATGACATCATGACCGCCAATCCGCGGGCGTTGGGGTTTGATTGCCGCGCCTATGATGCTTTAAATATGATGGAAAGGTACCAAATTACGGCCATACCGGTGGTGGACTCGAATCGCAAAGTCCAGGGCATCCTGCACATTCACGATCTGCTGGGTAAGGGAAATCTTAAGTTCAACGGGTCATGATCCGCCGATTGTCACGTTATTTCCTGAACTCGGCGACTGCTAATCCCCCGTACACGCCTGGCGGGACGGATGGTCCCTGAACGCCGGAATACCCCTATTTAATGATAACCGTACACTTACCATGACCCAACAGTATACCGATATAGAGACCGCCATTCCGGTTGTCGGCAGAGCAAAAATTCGCTCGCCTCTTCTATTAAAAAAGGCACGCAGCCAGGGACTGGTTTCTGATAGCCAGCGGGTCCTATTGGATGTGAACCTGGACGCTTTGCTGAAATCCTCGGGGAAGGGGCTCAGCCCCCCGGCCCTGGAAAAGGCCGGTCCGCGCTCGAGGATATACTTTGATCCGAGCAAGCTAAGGTGTGCCCTAGTGACCTGCGGAGGTTTATGTCCCGGTTTAAACGCCATCATTCGGGCGGTGGTTCTAGAATTGGTCTATGGATATGGGGTTACGCAGACTTATGGCATTAAGTATGGTTTCCAAGGATTTATTCCGCGGTACAAACATGATGTCGTCCCGTTATCGGCCGAATCCGTCACCAACATCATCAGAAAAGGAGGGTCCATTATCGGATCTTCCCGGGGCCATCAGGATGTGGGTGAAATCGTCGACAGCCTTCAGCGTATGAATATCGGGGCGTTGTTCGTTGTCGGTGGAGACGGCACCCTGGTGGCTGCCTCGCGCATCACTAAAGTAATCATGGAGAGGGGCTTGAACATCAGCATCATCGGTATCCCCAAGACCATTGATAACGACATCTTCATGGTATCCCGCTCTTTCGGTTTTGACACGGCGGTTGAAATAGCCACCCAATCGATTCGCGCGGCCCATAATGAGGCCAGGGGGTATCCCAACGGTATCGGTCTGATCAAGTTAATGGGACGCTATTCCGGCTTTATCGCCGCCACGGCGGCCCTGGCTCAGGACGCAAACTTTGTATTGATACCGGAGGTTGATTTTGACCTCCACGGACCCAAGGGATTGTTACCGGCCCTGGAGAATCGGCTGCATCGACGGGGTCATGGCGTCATCGTGGTGGCCGAGGGGGCGGGCCAGCGGTTTTTCGAAGACGGGTCTTCCGGGCACGATCTGTCGGGAAATAAGCGTTTGAAAGACATCGGGCTGTACCTGAAAGAAGCCATTACCGCGCATTTTGAAGAAAAGGAAATCCCCATTTCCATTAAGTATATTGACCCAAGCTATCTTATCCGGAGCCTGCCTGCCAATGCCAATGATCAGGTATTCTGCAGCTTTTTAGGGCGCAATGCCGTACATGCCGCTATGGCCGGAAAGACCGGCATGCTGGTGGGATACTGGAATAATCACTTTGTACATCTCCCCATGAGTGCTTCCGCGGGAAAACGCAAACAGGTCGACCCCGGTGGGGAATTATGGCTAAGCGTTCTGGACGCCACCGGGCAAGGGCCGTTAAAAAACGCTTGATCCCCAATGGAGTCACCGGCTTTTCCCACAGATACAGTCTTCCAGAAAAAATCTTTGGACGGCGCTATCGGCCGCTTTCACGCGGCAGCATACGAACAGCACGCCTTTCTCAGGAAAGCGCCTTCCGGCCTCGCTAAAAACACTATCTGAAAGCCCACATCGGTTATCTTCATGGGTCCCGGGCGACCTCCACGAAGCGATCTCCTTTGATGCTGAGGACGTACAAGTTCTTGCGGACATTGCCGTCATTATCAAAGGCGGTTAATCCGGTGGCTCCTTTAAAATTGTCTAACTGCAGCAGGCTGTTTTTGATCAGGTGCCGGTGAGTAACACCCTCCGTAGATAATATCTTTAATAAAACCGTGGTGGTGTCGTAGACAACAGCCTCGATAAACCCCGGAATTTCCCCGTATGCCTCCTGGTATCGGCGGATAAAATTGATGGTCGTCAAGGAGTCGCTGTCCAGAAAAAAGCCCTGGGGAAATACGGCTCCCTGGATGAATTTACGGCTCATTCTAATGAGTGTGTCGGAGTGCCACAGGTTGGTGCCCAGGAGTTGCACCCCTTTTATATCGTAGTATGCCAGTTGGGGCGCGATCAGGCCGGTTTTACCGGGTGAATCGGGAATGAAAAGGGCATCGAAGTCGATTAGCGGACGCAGTTCCGCTTCCTCGGGTTGGTGGCGATGCTTTTTTGGGGTCAGGGTTGGTATAGCTCTAAAACGCTTCTCGTAGGGCTGCAGATCCTCAGGTACTTCATAGTAAAGGCCCACCAGTTTTTTAAGGGGATCTGCAAAATCGGTTTGAGCCGGATCATATGACTCCAAAGCAGTGATCTCACCCCCGTGATCGATCACTGAATCCCAAAACAGATTCATAAAGGTTTTTCCATATTTTTCACGGGGATAAAGCACGGCAAACCGTCTGGCCTCCAGCTTTTCAACAGCGAAAGATACGACGGCCTCCACCTGCATTTCTGGGGTTATGAAATTCCGAAAAACATAATCCCCGATGAGGTTGATGCCGTCTTTTTGAGTTATGGTGATAATCGGGATAGCGTTCTTTTGGGCTTCTTCGGCACCCGGTTCCACGGCAATCATGGGGCCGATGATGGCGGCAACCCGTGCATCAATCAATTCCCGGACGGCGGCTGCCGTTTTTTCTGGATGGGATCCGGTGTCCCGAACCATAATCGATACAGAGGGTGTACGCTGCCCTTTTGGAGATTGCGCGTAAAACCGGTTGAGCGCCAGCTCAAGCCCCTTAATGGCCCGCGAGCCATAATTTTTATACGGACCGGTCAAGGGAAGCAAACACCCGATTTTATAACGATCGTAGCTCACATGACGCTCGATGTCCGCCAACTGGCGGATAGCCCAGTCGCTGTTTTCATGATCGGGAAATTTGTGGGTAAAATCGGTCAGCACCGAATGCGTTTCTTCATACTGTTGTCCGCGGCGGTATTTTTCCCCAAGCCGAAGCAGGAGATAATCTTTGGGGAAAGCATCTTTAAGACGGATTTTCAAGGCTTCCATTTCTTCGATGGTCATGCTGTCAATGGTCGCTTTGATGGTGGCATACAGCTCATTTCTCATCGGCCCCACAGCCGACTTAACCGCGGCAGTGAAGTAGTAAGCGGCCTCGATTTTGTTATCCAGGGCGGCATGGGCCTCGGCTCGCAGGCGGTTGATTTCAAGGCTATGTTTGGTGGACAGTCCACGCTCTTCCATGGCGGCCAGTTCCCGTAGAAGGTTTTCGTGGTTGCCTTCGTCATGATGGCTTCTGATGATCGCGGTTTGAGCTTCGGCGACCACGCGACTGTCCGGGTAATCCATGATCAGGCGATGATAGGCGTTACGGGCCTCTTCGTGCCGACCGAGGCGGGCTAGGATCGTACCTACCGTCATGAGCGATTTTTCGACATGAGGGCCGTCGGGATATCGAGCGACATACTCATTGTAGGCGGAGATGGCACGGCTGTAGGCTTTGGCATTGAAAAAGCCCCTGGCCCGGGCATAAACCTCTTCGCCGCTAAGCACCTCGTCTTCTTGAGACACATCGGTCGTCGAAGGGACGACGGGAATAGGCTCCGGTCTTTCCACGGTGATCGATGACGGGGCACACGACCACAGCAGCGCACAAAAGAGGATACAAAGGACAAAGTGCATCGGTCCAAGGTCTTCGGCGCGCTGTGCCAACCCCGGAAAGCTGGATGATAAGGCTTTCATACCGGTTCCAGTAATCGTAATTTGCCCGATCGTCAAGAAAAAACCGACGCTTCGCTATGTGCCGGGGGACGCGTATCCCGGCCGGAAATCGGCGGCCACTAGTGCCGGAATCCAGGGGCGGGCCTCATTGGGGGCGGGCACGGCGTCTATTTGCATAAATCCCCGCGATGCCCGCGGCCTTTATGCCACGTTAGGGCCGATGATTTCTTAAAAAGCTAAAATTGGCAAAATCGCTCGTAATGAATTCAATAAGTTGGGTAAACAAAATGGTCATAATCGAACTTTTTACGAAATCATCAGGGTTGACTCTCCTAAAGATGGCGATATGATCGGACGGTTAGGGGCCTGTTTGAGCGGATATTAGACAACCTGTCAGGGAGACTTGAAAGATGCTGCAATTAACTTCACGCGATTTAACGCGCTCCAGGGTTAACACCTTGGCCATTCCAGTGTGCAAAAATCAGGATATTCATGATGATAAACCGCTGACCGCCATAGTGGGGAAGGCGCGGTCCCGGGATGAATTTAGCGGCGGTGAAGATGAAACCTTGATTCTTTACGACCTGCCTGAAGTGCGGGCCGATCGCGTCTTATTCATCGGACTGGGTAAAATTAAAAAACTGACCAGGGAAAAGCTCAGAAATTTCGCTGCGGCAGCGGTGGCAAATTGTATTCGCACCGGTCTTGCCGACCTTATGATCGTCATACCGGCCGCCGGGAAAATCAAAATAGAGGCTTCCCTGGTGATTGAAGCCATACAGGAAGGTGCCTGTCTCGGCAACTATCAGTTCGAAAGGTATAAAAAAAGCCGCCACGCATCCCTAAAAAAAATACGGTTTTATGTGGATGCTAAAACGGCCAAGAAAAATCGAGCATTGCCCCGTAAGGTTGAAACCGTCTGCAGGGGGACCCTTTTAGCCCGCGAATGGGTAAATATGGCCCCCAATGATAAAATGCCGGAAAAATTAGTAGAACTGATCACAACAGAGGCAAAAAAAACCTCCCTGAGCATAGAGGTCATTAAGGCTCGGGAGCTAGAAAGAAAAAAATTCGGCGCCATGCTGGCCGTGGCTGCGGGCAGTAAAAACAAACCAGTGCTTCTACGGTTGACCCATACCCCGAGGAGAGCCAAGAAAACGGTGGCCCTTATCGGCAAGGGAGTCACTTTTGATGCAGGGGGAATAAACCTGAAGCCTTCCGGTTCCATTGAGACGATGAAAAAGGATATGGCCGGTGCCGCCGCGGTGGCCGCCACCCTGGTGACGGTAGCCAGACTCGGCTTAAACCTGAATGTCATGGGGGTAATTCCCATGGTCGAAAACATGCCTTCGGGAAGTGCTTACCGGCCCGGTGATATTATCACTTCCTACAGTGGAAAAACCGTTGAGGTGGGCAATACGGATGCCGAAGGCCGGCTGATTCTGATTGACGCCATGACCCATGCCCTTATAAAATATCATCCCCAAATCATGATTGACATGGCCACCCTGACAGGGGCCTGTATGGTGGCCCTGGGAGATAAAATCGCCGGTCTTTTTACTCCGGATAACCGTCTGGCGGACGCCATCCACCGTGCGGGAGAAAATACAGGGGAGCGATGCTGGCGAATGCCCCTGCCCGAGGATTACAAAAAAAATCTGAAAAGCGATTTTGCCGATCTGAAAAGCGTCGGTTCCAAACGATGGGGCGGCGCCATCACCGCCGCGCTTTTCCTCTCAGAGTTTGCGGGAGATGCACGATGGGCCCACATCGATATTGCAGGAACGGCCTATGCGGACAAAGGGTCGGTTTACTGCGGCAGCGGTGGCACCGGTTTCGGTGTGCGTCTGCTATGCAAGCTTCTGGAGACCCTGTAGCGCATATCTGAAGCGCTAGACTATTCATAAACTAGGCAAGGGACAACGGGGCTGTGGCGAGGGGTCAGGTTTTCGGTTTGATCACCAGTGAGAAATAATTTTCACGTTTAAAAAAAATTTGCTCAACGGTGTAGTTCCGCGTGTCGGCCAGATCGATCACCACCCGTACCTTGCGGGGATTTTCGTGCACACCGATGCGGATATTCCGTATGTTATTATCGCTAATCGCCGTAATAGGGGCGATGTTATCGTCAACGCGGGCATTGAGAAAATCACAGACAATACGCGGTTGTTGTCCTTCGATAACCGAGGTTTGGGGTATAAAAAAACCGTTCAGCTCAAAGATGATGCGCGTCGTATCGGTAGATGAGGGTATGGAGCGGATGGCCTTGATGATAGTGGGCGTTTCGGAGCCGGCGCCTTTTTTAGGGCCCTCTTTTAGGGTATCCTTTTTTTGGAGATCCTGGGGCGGGGGTGATTCCGAAAAGAGGCTGTGGTGACCCCAGCCCGACCTGCCGTCTTTTAGCTTAACGGCATACCACTCACCCCTTTGACGGGTTGCGGTAACCTCACCGCCCCGTCGCATTTGAAACAGTACTTTTGATTTGAGCGTTGGTTTTCTGCGGATATTCCCCACATCGACCTGGACGAAGAGCCTTTTGTTTATTTTTGTCTTGGCCTTTGGGGGTTGATGCTCGGCAGTCCCTTTTTGTTTTTCCGGAGGGGATTTCCGGGGGGTGGTTTGGGCACCTTTGGAGACCGTTTGGAGTGCCGGATCCGGAACCTTGCTTTTTTTTCCGGCCTCGACTTTCCGACCCTTGGATTTGGCAGAGAGGTCTTTGGGCCGGTCCGCTTTGCGGGTTGCCTTCTCCCCGGGTTTGCCGGAATTCACCAAGCCTTGGACCTTATGCTTAGGGGCCGGTTTCTTAGGGGTCGGTTTCTTAAGTGCCGACGGAGGCGCGGGAGGTCCGGATCTGGGCCCCAAACCGGGCTTGGGTGGCCCCGTGGAATGGAAAAAGAGGGGCAGGCCGATAAAAAGAACCAGCAACGCCACACCCGCGATAACCCATAAGGCCGACAGACCGGTGCTATCGGCCACGGGTTTCCATAAAGGGTGTGCTGTCCTGGAGCAGGAGAGCAGGCGTTTTTGTAACTGATATTTTGTATGCACAGGTCTGATAAATCACATTTTAGAG
>CAZWGD010000045.1:0-10079 GCA_964633235.1 uncultured Desulfobacteraceae bacterium
TCAGCGCCGATGGTACTGCTCGGGAAGCTGAGTGGGAGAGTAGGACGCCGCCGAAAATTTTTTATATAGCCCGGGATTCAGAAACGAATCCCGGGCTTTTTTTATTTTTTAACCCGGTTATTTTTAATCCGGGCGATAACACCGCGCCGGCCCTCACGTTTCCGCTCCCCTATGGACCTTTCCGCCCCCAGGACATGATTTGATTAAACATCAGGTCTATGCTACTTTTACATGCATACCGGTGTCATCCCCCTGAACGTCTGCCCTAGCGCATGGTTGTGATGGGCGTGTGTATTAAAACCGTTGATTAGCTTGTTCCCGACAGCATGCTATTTCAAAGCCTGAAAACAAACATCGCCATCAGCATGGTGGTACTGCTTCTGATCGGCATGATGCTGATCGATTTTTTGCTGAGCATGATGGCCCAAAAGGATTTGATCCACCAGGAGCAATCCCGGGTAGCGCAGGCCTTCGCGCTCATTGAAGACAGAATCCGGCAAAAAGCGTCTGCCGGGACATCCGTTTTAACCGCTGATGAAAAAAGGGCCTTCAACGACCTCGTCCAAAAGACCGATATGGCCCTGGGGATGATATACATCGGCCATAGCGGCGAATCCTATTTCTCCGGGAATGCCGTTTCGCAGCAGAAAATCCTCAGAGCCCTCGCGCTGCAGTCCGCCGGTACAGGCCGCAAAAGCGTTCAATTCCACGGTACCACGTGGGGGGTTTTCTGGAAACGGAAGCGCTATCTGGCCATGGGATTTCCCCTGGCGCCTCAGCGGTCGGGCGGCGGGGCCATATGTTTCAGCCTGGATCTTGAGAGAATCTACAGCACACTGCGAACCAACCAAAAGCTTATTTTCGGGTTTATCCTATTGAATCTTACGATTCTTACCTTTTGGGGGGTGCATCGCGTGGGCAAATTAAGCGTCAATCCCCTGAAAAGGCTGGTCAAACGGGCCGAGGAGTACCAGGATGACGACGGATTGTTGTTTTTGAATGAAGGTCAGGATACCGAATTCAGCAAGCTTTCCTTTGCCTTAAACCGTATGCTGCGACGGATTTCCGAGGATAAGGCGGCGCTGAAATCAACGGTAAGCGACCTGGAACAGGCCAATGACGATTTGAAGCAGGCCCAGAGAGAGATCATTCGGGCCGAGAAGCTGGCCTCCCTGGGACGCCTGACCTCGGGACTTGCCCATGAGATCGGCAATCCCACCGGCATCATCCTCGGGTACCTGGACCTGCTTAAAGAGAACCATCTCTCGCCCGATGAAAAGAATGAAGTCATGCGGCGCCTGGAAACAGAGGTGCATCGCATAGATACGACCATTAAGCAGCTGCTCGATTTTGCCCGCATGGAAACCGGAAAGAAGAAGATGATCTCAATCCATGCCATGCTTCGGGAAATTACGGATTCCATCAACATCAGGGCCATCATGGCGGGAATTGAGGTCACCCACGATTTCTCGGCCGGCAACGATAGGATCCATGCCGATGAAAACCAGCTCACCCAGGTCTTCATCAACCTGTTGATCAATGCCGCGGATGCCATTTTAACCAACGGGAACAACCCATCTGGAAAAATCACATTGGCCACAACAGGGGATGCGGGTCACCTGGACCCGGATATCCGGATAAGAAGGCCATGCATCACCATCTTGATAACAGATAACGGCCCCGGCATCCTTCCGGAGCATATCGATTATATTTTCGATCCCTTTTTCACCACCAAAAGCCCGGGCAAGGGTACCGGCCTGGGCCTTTCAGTATGCCATACCATTATCGAGGCCATGGGTGGCGTGATCCGCGTGGTCAGTGAAAATGGAACCGGTGCCAGCTTTTGCATACAGCTTCCCCTGGCTGAAGGCGTCACACAAAGCGCCTCGACCGGTAAACGTTAAGGTGAGCGCCCACATGGAAACTGAAAAAATGAACGGACATCCGCCAACGTATGAACGACTGCTGATCATCGACGACGAAGAGAACATGCGGCATATGCTGGCCATCCTGTTGCAGCAGCGGGGATACCATGTAGATACGGCCGTCGACGGGATGGAGGGTTTAGAAAAAATGGCCCATCAGGCCTATGACTGTATCCTGTGCGATATCCGCATGCCGCGCATGGGTGGTATGGCCTTTCTACAGGCCGTAGAGGGACGGCTGAAGGAAACCGACGTGATCATGATGTCCGCCTATGGTACTATTGAAACCGCCGTAGAAGCCATGAAATGCGGGGCCTACGATTACATTTCCAAACCCTTCAAAGCCGATGAGGTCATCTTATGCCTTAAAAAGGCGGAACAGCGCAAACGCCTGGAGATGGAAAATACTGACCTGAAGCACCAGATCAGAAGCATGGCCGATGAATTCGGTTTGGGCCAGATAATTGCGGCCAGCAAGGCCATGCAGGTTGTCCTGGATCTGACCGCTAAAGCGGCAAACTACATGTCCACGGTGCTGATCACCGGAGAAAGCGGTACCGGCAAGGAACTGCTTGCCAGGCGCATTCATTTCAGCAGCAGCCGTGCCGACGAAGGGTTCGTGCCCATCAACTGTGGCGGTATCCCGGATACCCTTCTGGAAAGCGAGCTGTTCGGGTTCAGAAAGGGGGCCTTTACCGGGGCAAATCGGGATAAAAAGGGGCTTTTCCAGGAGGCCCATAAAGGGACCCTGTTCCTGGATGAAATCGGTGAACTTCCGGGAACACTGCAGATCAAGCTTCTGCGGGTGCTGCAGGACAGCGAGATCCGCCCCATCGGCGGCGTAAAAACCAGACGGGTTGATGTGCGCGTGGTGGCGGCAACCGCCAAAGACCTGCAGAAGGAGATCCGGAAGGGGGTGTTCCGGGATGATCTTTTCTACCGCTTAAATGTTTTTCCCATCCATTTGCCGCCGTTAAGGGACCGTCGCGAGGATATTCCCGCCCTGTGCAGCCATTTTCTTCAAAAATTCGGAGAAAAATGTCAAAAGAAAATCACAGGCATTGCCCCGGAGGCCATGGCATATTTAATGGAAAACCCATGGCAGGGGAATGTCCGAGAACTGGAAAATGCCATTGAACGCGCCGTTGTGATTGCCGAGCAGCCGGTTTTATCCCTGGCGGATTTTCATGTGGAAGGGGCCGCATCGCCCCTGATGGAATCCTTGGAGGGATATTCACTGAAAGCGGCGAAGCGGCTCGTGGAAAAGAAACTGATCATCAAGGCGCTCAAAGCCACCAACGGCAATCGCACCAAGGCCACCCGACTGCTTGAAATCAGCCACCCCTCCCTGCTATCCAAGATCAAGCAGTATAAAATCTCGATCTAATGCGCCGTTTCGCACCTGGGATTTATCCTTGGGGGTTATCCATTGACAAAAAGACGGCGCATTGCTAATGTTTCCGCGGGTTTTTACCCGGATACGCTTAGGGGGCATACCGGCCGGGTAGGGGTTTTTTCAGCGGCCAATCTAAATGGTGGGTACCGAAGTTGAGACATTCAGAAGGGCTGACCCGGGAAGCCATCATCGTGAACGAACTGGGGCTGCACGCCAGGGCCGCCGGAAAACTGGCCGTAATCGCCGGCCAGGCCCGCTTTAAGGTGTGGGTGGAGAGAAAGGGCGTTCAATGTGACGCCAAGAGCATGATCGATATTCTTACCCTTGCCTGCGGAAAAGGGTCGAAAATATCGGTTAAAATTGAAGATCCATCCGACAGGGATGTCCTGGTTGCCATGGTGGAATTAATAAATAACGGATTCGAGGAATGACGACAAGTGACAGTCACGGAACCAAGTGAGAAAAGATTAGCAGGCATCAGCACCTCTCCCGGAATCTGTATCGGCAAGGCCCATATCGTGGATACGGGAGAGGTCGACATCATTGAGAAATACACCATCGGGGAAGATGGTATTCAGAATGAGATCAAGCGCTTCAAAACCGCCGTGAACAGTACCGATGACGAACTGCAGACCATCATACGCGAAACCACAGAGAATGGTCATTCCGATGTGCGGCTGGCCATACTGGAAACCCACAGGGCTCTGCTTAAGGATAAGAAGCTTTTCCAGTCCACGATAACCACCATTCAGGACCGGAGAATCAATGCCGAATGGGCTCTGAAAATGGTCGAGGCCGATCTGCAGACCAAATTCCAGATGATGTCCAACGACTACCTGAAAGAGCGGGGCCGGGATATCGCTCATGTGGTCAAACGCATCCTGCAAAACCTGGTGGGTACCGATCCCGTGGATATCGGTGCCATCAATAAGCGGGTTATCCTGGTGGCCCATGAGTTGAGCGCTTCAAGTGCCCTGCAAATAAACCTGGAACGGATCAAGGGGGTGATCACCGATCAGGGCGGGGAGGCCTCCCATGCCGGCATTATCGCCAGAACCCTGGGTATTCCGGTGGTGATGGGGCTTGAAAATGCCACCAAGCAGATTAAAAACGATGAAGTGATAATTGTGGACGGGACCTCGGGGACCGTTGTTATCTATCCTTTTGAACAGACATTGATCGATTATGAAGAGCACCAGTTCAACTATGAAAAAGCGTGCATTCAAATCATCAAAGAGTCCTATGACACCGCCGAAACCCAGGACGGCTTTCCGTTGAAAATCATGGGCAACATCGAACGCCCTGAAACGGTGGTTTCCCTCTTGGATCATGGCGGCGAAGGTGTCGGCCTTTATCGCACCGAATTTCAATATCTCAGGCGCCCTTACCTTCCCGGCGAGGACGAGCTGTTTGAAGATTATAAAGATGTGGTAGAGGTGGTTGCCCCAAGGCCGGTTACTTTCCGCACCTTGGACATCAACGGAGACAAGCTGCTTGACCGTGACTCATATTTTCAAGAGGCCAACCCCGCCCTGGGACAGCGGGGGATTCGATATTGCCTCAAAGAGCGCGGTGTATTTAAAACACAATTGCGCGCCATATTGCGGGCCTCGGCTTTCGGCAACGTGCGGATTCTCTTTCCAATGGTGTCATGCGTCAATGAGATTCTGGAAGCCAAGGAGATTCTAAAGCAGATCACCGATTCCATGCAAGAAGAGGCGGTGGCCATCGGTACCGACATCCAGGTGGGGATCATGGTCGAGGTTCCATCCGCGGTAATCATGGCCGACGTCATGGCCGACGCCGTGGATTTTTTCAGCATCGGCACCAATGACCTTATCCAGTATACGCTGGCCGTGGACAGGGGAAACAGAAAAGTGGCCGGCCTGTTCGACCCGCTCCATCCCGCCATTATCCGCCTGCTTCACAGGGTCTCCCAGGTTGCCGGGGAAAAAGGAAAAAAAGTGGCCATGTGCGGGGAGATGGCGGCAAACCCCATGCATATCCCTATACTCCTGGGATTGGGTATCGATGAATTGAGCATGAGCCCCCAGTCCATACCGGCGGTAAAACGCATGATCAGGTCGCTTAATCTCAGTGATTGCCAACAGTTCCTGACCGAGGTCTTGAATCAAAAAACCGTAAGGGAGATCACCGGGCTGGTCCATGATACCTATGGTATTGTGGTCAAGGAAAGCTTATATTCAACAGCGGGATGAAAGGCTTTCATCTCACGAATTAGAGCCCAAACCGCAATGCCAAAACACAAAAAAAAAATAACCGAAAACCGTAAAGCCCGTTTTAACTACTTTATCGAGGACACCTTTGAGGCGGGAATCGTACTGACGGGAACCGAGGTGAAATCCCTGCGGCAGGGCAGGGCCAACCTGAAGGATGCCTACGCCCTGATTAAGAACGGAGAAGTGTTTTTATACCAGATGCATATCAGCCCTTACCCGTTCGCCTACTACGGCAACCATGATCCCTTGAGACCCCGGAAACTGCTTTTACATAAGTACGAAATCAAACGGCTCTACGGCAAGGTCAATGAAAAGGGGCGATCCCTGATTCCGTTGAACTTGTATTTTAAAAACGGAAAGGTGAAGGTGACCCTGGCCCTGGCCCGGGGAAAACAGAAGTTCGACAAACGGCAGGCGATTCGCAAGCGGGACGAAAAAAGAGACCTGGAGCGTAGTCTGCGGGAGCATTAGCAATCCAGCCGTTCTCCATGCGGCTTTGACAGGCTTTCAGACTGGAGTTAAGACTCTGGATATCAGGCTGAAATGCTTGACAATATGTTCCACATGGTTTATTTTTACAGGTGAGGATCAATTCAACACCAACCCACATACCAACCGAAAGGGGGCGAAACGGCTTCGACGGGGATAAAGAAGCATTGGCTGCATACCGAGCTTTCCTGTACGCTCGTAAAACAACGGGAGACTAAATATAATCGCAGACGATTATAAATACGCCGTAGCTGCTTAAGCTACCGTCCTGTCGGATTTTTCCCGGGAATCCGGCAAGGGCGTCGACTACCGGGATAGCCACTACCGAAAGCCTGCGGCGGCAGGGGCGAACCCTTATGCAGGATAAGCCTTTAACGATCCAGTCTGAAGGAGCGTTAAAGGACGAAAATCAAATTTCAGAATAAGTATGTAGAGGCCCATGTGGAATGTTTTCGGACGCGGGTTCGACTCCCGCCGCCTCCACCATTTATTTATTGTCATTTCAATACGTTAAGATTTCCTACCCCTGTATTTTGCCTTCTTAAAACCTTCTTAACTTGCTTGGCCCTGGCCGCTTTGTAAACCCTCCGGGCGTCATTGACATCCCGTTGAAAATAACGTTCAAATGCTTTGTTGGTTTCGTGTCCGGTGCCATGCCGGATCTGTTCCGGCGTTAAGGATTCACGGAGTGAATAAACAGTACTGTGGCGGGTGCCTCCGTAAAGATCGACGCCCTCAATACCGATGGATTCACAGCCCCTTTTCCACCATTTGTAAAAATATTTATTGCCGAACCTGGTGCCGGCCTTGGCACCGGATACACCTTTCGTATGCCGAAAATAAAAAAGATCAGGCAGGCCGCGAGGTATAGCTCGCAACAGCTCCAGATCTTCTTCAAGTAAAAATATGGCCTTGGGTTTTTTCTCTTTCGGTCGGGGAATAGAGATGACCCCAGGATCAAGAATGATATCTTTTTCCAGAACATTTAGCAGCTCACCGGGCCGGATATCGGGATAAGTGCACAAAAGCTGCAGGCCGATGTATATCTTTGGATTAATTGACCAGGACATATTGCGAACCGCATTAACGATGGCCTGCTGAGTTTCAATATCGATGATCTGCCGCCAACCCAGTTCATACTTGATCTCCGGGAATTCCGGTACCTGGTTGGCCGTAATCACCCGCCGGCGCCTCAACCAGCCCCAAAAATCATGCAGGCATGATTTCATATTTGCTCTGGTTTTGTTGGCCACGTTTTGGTTATAAAGAAAGTCCTCGATTTCGGCATAACCGATCCCCTTGATGTTTGTATTCTCCCAAGCTGAAATCGCCCGGGTAATGTAGTTTCTCAGGTTCCGGTATGTGCCGGGTCGAACAACTGACCGCTTATGCTTTAGCCACTGGGTGGCCAGCCGGTTAAAAGCCAGGGGTTGATCTTTGCGATAGTCACGGGGATCGAGAGTCCCGCGATCCGTCTCGTAGCGCAACCCATTCAATATCCGCTCGGCCTCCGCCCTGGAGGCCCTGGTGAATGAGATACCACCTTTAAATTTAACCTGGTGATACGTCTTGCCATTGATCTTGACGCGATAAATTCCACCCCGCATACACAGCCCCCTTTCTTTGATTAGTATAGGGAATGTGTATTTATTTGGAGACAATGGTGTCAAGATATTTTGTTTCCTGTGTTTAACGTTTTAACTGTGCGACTATGAGGTCCGCACTGATGGATGGTTAAAAACCCTTACAAAAATGCTGTTAAAAAAATCGGGTAGACCTTGCTTTTTTGTTTGCTGCGCCAAGTCAGATGCCAGACGTTTAATTTCACAACTATTGCACAGATAGACGATACCTTTTCTGAGCTTTGCGTCACGAATTTCCCCTAAATATTTGCCGCATCCCTTACAAAATATGCGCCTTGCTGGCATATTACCCCCTACATACCAGGTCGTGTTCTACTGGCTGTTATGTGATTTGGGGGACATCAGCGGGCAGACTCATAACACGTATAGCCCCCCCGGCTTTTCAACTATCGGCCACAGCCAGACTTCGCCTGACCCAACCCCGGAAATGCTTACGACCGAGCTTCAACGGTGCTGCCTCCGCTCCCATGCTGGAACACCAGACACGGGCACGCCTACGGCGTTTTCTAGCCTCTCGCTCGCGCTTTCCGGGGTTGGTTGTCCTGCGGTCCAGACTCATGTGGGCTGTTACCTCCTATGCCTACTCTGCCGTTTGCTCACGGTTTAGTTAAGCGGTGCGAAGATCGCTCCACATCGATATACGCTGGTTCTTTACCTGCCTTCAAGTCACGGTGCCAGTGGTGTAGAATTCCACATAAGTATCTAAAATAATGAGACCTGCGTTTTGAATTTGCCAAATACATTGCGCCCTTAATTTGATATGGAGTGAAGATTCTTAAAAAATTGATTAATGAATCCTCGCTTAGATAAGAAGAACACCGTGGGCATTTATGCCAATACCTTACTACTTCATCCAGTTCTTGCTCTGATGGTTGCCGTCGAATCATGACGGTTGACTTTTTTTTTATTCGATGCCGGCTTGGGTGACTTATTATCTTCTTGGATTGAAAAATCGATCACTTTCATAATGCTTGTATCAACCATTTTATTACTTTCATTAGGGGCAACAAATCCCGCTTGTAATAATCGTTCTTCTTGAACTTCAGGGGCTTTATAACCAGATAGTTTTAATGTTATTTTAAAAGAATTTTCGAGGATACCTCTCACCATACGTTTAATAGGCATGTTGTCATCGTCATAGTTATGATTTTCGATTGACTCTACTATTGCACTTGATAATTCACTTATAAATTCTTGTGGTTTGGTGGCATTTGTAACAACAGTGATCCCATGCCCACCGGTCGTTTTCACGTCTTTGAATATTTTTATCATCAAGCCCCCCTTTCATGCATAGCGGTTAAAGCGCACCGGCCGATAGGTCCTGGTGCCGCGACTGGTTAGAGCCGAAAAGTCCGACCTGCTTCGGCCTGTTTGCTTCTGCTTCGAGTCTGGGAATAGCAATTTCTTCTGCATATTTCGGATTCAGTTCAATGCCGATAAATTTCCGAAAATGCTTCATGGCTACAACACCAGTAGTTCCAGACCCGGTGAAAGGATCCAGAACCGTGCCGTCTTCAGGACATCCAGCAAGTATACAGGGCTCAATCAACTTTTCTGGAAACGTTGCAAAATGAGCCCCTGAAAATGGCTTAGTAGATACACGCCATACTGAGCGTTTATTACGATATGCGCCCTCCCAATGGTTCTGTTTTCGCTCTTTGTTGCCTGATTTTTTGGTGAAGCATTTTGACAGGTCTTTTGCTATGGTCTGATTCCCGGGTCCACCATCATCCCACTTATGGTTATTTGATCGGCCACGCTGCATCCTTGGCACTGTGTCTTGTGCGACCGGCTCTAAAATCGCCTCATGATCGTAATAGTATCGTTGAGACTTGCTAAACATGAAGATATATTCATGTGAAATAGTTGGGCGATCCTTGACGCTCGAGGGCATCGGATTGGGCTTGCTCCACACAATCTGTGATCTTACGTACCACCCCTCCTCCTGGAGGCGGATAGCAACCCTGTTGGGGATCATCATTAGATCCTTCTGCTTAAACCCCCAAGAATCTGCATCGCTTTTGTTTGGCCTCCATAGGGGGATTGCGTTCGCGTCCTTGTGTCTCGAGTGGAAGCAGGCACCTGGACCGACACGGCCTCCCGGATTATGCGCTGTTCCCTTTGCATTACAAAAAGATTCCCCGATGACCATCCAAAAGGTGCCGTCATCCCTCAAAACGCGATAGACCTCCATACATATTCCGGCCAGCCGATCTATATACTCAAACGGCGACCTTTCAAGCCCCAGCTGCCCATCAACATTATAATTTCGCAAATTCCAATACGGCGGAGAGGTGACACAGCAATACACGGACTGATCTGGCAGAGTTTTCAAAATCTCTTTTGCATCTCCTATGTGCAGTTCATACTTTTGCATATGCTCTAA
>CAZWGD010000046.1:0-9893 GCA_964633235.1 uncultured Desulfobacteraceae bacterium
CCAGACCAAGGGCGACCCCCATACCGAACTGCCCCTTGTTGGTCTCCAGGGCAATCGCCGTGGTGACCGTGCGCGTATGCCATTTGATGTTGCCCCCCACCATCATGGAAATCCCGACCTCCGTCATTACCCGCCCATAGGCCGCTATGGCACCGGCCAGTATACCATGCCGGGATTCCCATAAACTGCTTAGAAAAAGCTGCCGGCGGTTGGCCCCCATGGATATGATCGTAACCCGCAGCTTTCGGTCCATGCTTTCGACCGCCGTTGCGCTCAGGCCGATGACGAGGGGTAAGGCTAAAATCGTTTGGCCGATGGCAATGCCGGGCAAAGTGAAAAGCAGACCGAAATCCCCCAGGGGGCCGCGGCGGGTTAGGAATGCATAAACAAGCAGGCCGATGAACACCGTCGGCAGGGCCATGAGGGTATCTACAACTGTTCTGAGCGGCTTTTTCCCCCTGAAGTCGAAATAGCCCAGAAAAAATCCGAGAGGTATCCCGATAACCAGGCTGCAGCCGATGGAATAAGTCGATACCTTGACGGTCGCCCATATGGCCGAATAGGTTTCAGCATGACCACTGAATAGCAGGGCAAAGGCCTGCAAAAATCCTTCGAGCAAGAAATTCATTACGGTTAAGAAGGCAGAAAAAAAGTGGGGCTAGCCTGTCGATGAAATACCACGCTCCCAAATGCTCACGCTAGTGACCGCCCTATTTTTTTTCGTTTGGGTTACATCCCGGCATTGGGGATAAACAGCGGTTTCCCCAATAGCCTAAAATCCTTTATCAGCTGTTGTGCCTGCGCACCCGTGATCCATTGGATAAAGCTCTTGGCCGTAGCGTATCTGGCCTTCTCACAATGCTTTTTGTCTATGGCGATCACGCTGTACTGATTCAGCAAAACGGCATCACCTTGGACTAGAATCTTGAGCGGCGGATTACCGTTGTGATTGTCTTCGTATTTGATGTAGGTACCCCGGTCGGTCATCGTATACCCGCTGCGCTCGGCGGCGATGTTGATGGTCGCCAGCATCCCCTGCCCGGTTTGAACGTACCAGTTTTCCTTTTCCGGAATCGGCATGTTGGCCGCTTTCCACAGGGAAATCTCTTTTTTGTTCGTACCGGAATTATCGCCCCGGCTTACAAAAACGGCCTGTTTCGTTTTTATGGTCGCCAAGGCGTCCTTAATGGGTTTTTCCTTGATTGCGGCCTTGTCTTCAGCCGGTCCGATAATCACAAAATCGTTGTACATGATTTCACAACGATCCGTACCGAGTCCGGCATTGACGAATTTTTTCTCGGCCGGCGGGGCGTGGACCATGAGAATGTCCACGTCGCAGTTTTCACCCAATTTAAGTGCCTTGCCGGTGCCGGTAGCGGTCCATTTTACTTCGATTCCGGTTGCCTCTGTAAATTTCGGGACAAGGTAATCCAGCAGGCCGGTGTTATCCGTACTGGTGGTTGTGGCCATCATCAGAAGCGTTTCCTGGGCTATAGCGCCTGCCGGCAGAAAAAATAGAACCATGGTCAAACAAATTAATGCAATCCATCCTCGCTTCATCCTCTACTCCTTTCACTTTCGGTGGTTATCTCGATTTTTCATTTGATACGCTTTTGGGGAAAAGCATCCTTCCGCTTTGCTGCACATCATAGCCCGGCAGTGATTCTGTAAGTTCGCTAAACTGTTTTGCGTGCAAAAGATCCAGAAAATTCTGTACATTAACATCGAAGAAACGTTCTTTATAAACCATCAGGTCATAGCGTTCCCAGCGCAGGGGTACGAAGTCGATATCCAGCAGCCCGGCCACGGCATGGATGCCCAGGCCGGCGTCGGCGCGGCCGGCAATGATTTCAAGCCCGACATCCAGGTGGCGGTGGACTTCGTTGGCATAGCCGTCTATTTTACCGCTACTGACGGCGATTTTGCGCAACTCCTGATCCAGCAGCAGCCGTGTGCCGGTTCCCAGGGGGCGGTTCACAATGCAAACGCCGGCTTGAGATAGATCGGACACTGTTTTGATTTTTTTAGGATTGCCCTTTTGCACCAAAATGCCCTGCTCACGACGGCAGAAGTTAATCATTGCCGGCATGTGGTCCAATTCGCGGTCGGCAAATTTAAAATTGTACTCATCGCCACCGTCCTGAAGCAAATGGCTGGAAGCGATGTGGCAGAAGTTTTGGCGCAAGGCCTGCAATCCACCCATGCTTCCCAGGTTGCCAAACACGGCGATAGTTCCTTGAAACCGCGTATTGTAAAGCGAGATCACCTTGTCGAGTAGCAGATCGTTGCTTCCGGCAATGATCAGCACCGCTTCGGAGACTGACGGACTCTGGGCCGTTTTGGGGTAATTGATCGTATTGATCTGGATCCACTGTTCCACCAAATTTTTTGGAAACAGCCATTTTCCGGTAACCTTGGAAGCCGGCAGCCCCTTGTCGGACACAAGCGTGTAGACCATCTTTTCGTTAATATTTAAAAACTTCGAGACCTCTTTGGTGGTTAGTAATTGACTCATTGGATTTTCCCGGCTTTACATGTCAGTAAGACAATGAACAAATTCAAGGCATGGATTTTCCTATCACCGTGTGCTCACGATATGGGTTCAACAGATCTCATCACACTGCGCCGCTCTCTGGGATGCCCGCTCACAGCGCTCCCAGGCTGCTGCGCCGGCGCCTCGCTCGCTCCTTGCCTGAATAAGCGTTTCGAGCTTATGGCGCTGTGTATAGCACCGGAAATTTGTTGTCAATGTATAAATTTATCGAGGAAATAAATAACTGATAATAACTGATAATGACCACGTATTGACTTGAACGTACAGATGGGTGGTGTCTTAATGGTTGGATCGTTGATAGGCGCGATTCGGTAAACGCACCGCTGCGGCTTACCGGGGGGCGGGAAACAGGGTCGGCGCCATTTTTTGCCAAAGCTTATTGTATGCCCCGGCCGCCGGTGAGCGCGGCGCAAAAGCACCCACCGGTTTCCGGTAAATCCCCATTTTTTCGATCAAGGACAGACAGGGAATCACCACGGGCAGAACACCTTTGAATTCGCGCAGCGCCGCGGCCATGAGCTGACGATGCATCTTTTTTCTTCCATCGACCATGGAAAAAAAGAGATGGATGCTCCCCCGGTCGAATCCCTTTTTTATGCAAAAGGCCAACAATCGCTGGTGGGTTCGAACAGACAGTACGGTAGGAATCAAGGGGACTAGGGTATAATCGACGGCGTTCAAGATATTTTCGGCCAGCAGGCCGATGCTTCCCGGGCAATCGATGATAACCAGGTCGTACTCCCCCTTGAATGGCTTGAGAATCCCGTCCAACAAGCCGGACGAAGTCGGGTATCTTTTCAAAAAGGCATCCAGTTTGCGAAAGGAAAAGTCCGCCGGCAATAAATCTAAATTCTCGTAATCCGTGCCCTTGATGCTCTTGTATACCTTCTTATTGCCCCTCAGAAATCCCCGCACACCGGTTTTGATCCTGGGTTTCACCCGAAAATAGTAGGTTGTGGAGCCCTGGGGGTCCAAATCGCAGATCAGGGTTTTTTTGCCGCCGGATGCGGCCACATAGGAGAGGTTCACCGCCGCCGCGGTCTTGCCAACACCGCCTTTGTTGCTGTAGATTGCCAGCTTTTTCATAAAGCCAAGGGTTTCCTTTTCTGGGTAATGTGTTTACGGGTGCACCTTTTTAATGAAACCGGTTTAATGACGGTCGGGTGGATGATTTCCCAGAATCATCGCCTTTTTGCCGATCAAGTCGATAAAGGTTTCCTGGGCGGGCGCAGGCGCTTCACCCTGTTTAGGTCGCCGACGGCTATAGCTGCCGTCGGGCTGCATGTCCCAGGCCGAACAGTTGTCTTGTACATAAATCTTCATGGTTTGTTCCAATTCCTGTTTCAGAACCGGATCGGCAACCTGCATGACCGATTCCATGCGACGGTCCAGATTGCGTCGCATCCAATCGGCCGAGCCGATAAAAAATTCAGGATCGCCCCCATTTTCAAACCGAAAAATCCGGCTATGCTCCAGAAAACGGCCGAGCGTACTGAAAACGCGTATGTTTTCTGACAGTCCCGGAACTCCGGCACGCAGACAGCACAATCCCCGTACATTCAGGCTGATGGGTACCCCGGCCTGCCCGGCGCGGTAAAGCTCCTGGATAATACGCGCATCCTGGAGCTGGTTCATCTTGGCGTTGATGCCCGCGGGTCGGCCGGCGTTGGTGTGCGCGACTTCTCGTCGGATCAGCTCTGTAAAACGATCACGCAGGTTGTGCGGCGCAACCAGCAATTTGCCGTAGCTGGGTGGCGGATTGGCGCTGGTTAACTCGTTGAACACCGCCGCCACATTGGCCCCCAGCTCCGGATCACAGCTTAGAATGCCGAGATCCTCATAGATCCGCGCCGTACCCGTGTGATAATTGCCGGTGCCCACATGCACGTAGCGGTGGATACCATCGGCCTCTTCCCGAACGACCAAGGCTAGCTTGACGTGGGTTTTCAGCCGTTCCATACCATAGGCGACGTGGGCGCCTTCGCGCTCCAAAAGCCGGCCCCATTCAATATTGGGGGCCTCGTCAAAGCGGGCGGTTATTTCCACCAGGACCGCCACCTGTTTTCCCTGCCGCGTGGCTTCCTGGAGAGCTCGAATGATCGGCGATTCACTGCTGGTACGGTAGATGGTCAGTTTGATGGCCAGAACGCGGGGGTCCATGGCCGCGCACTGCAGAAAGTGCAGTACGGAGCTGTCAAAGCTGTGGTAGGGATGGTGAAGCAGAATGTCGGCCCGCCGGATCTCGGCAAAGATATCTCGGGTACGTCTTCTGTCGATGTTTCTAAACCGGGGATGGGTAACCGGTTTATGGGGTGGATCACGCAGTTCGTCATGGCCGGCCACCCTGAAGTTCATCAAGTCGGACAGCCCCATGATCCCTTCGATGCGTTCGACATCGCTGGGATGGGCCTGCAGCTGTTCGGCGATCCACTCGGCCATAGGCGCGGGCATACTGTCACTCACCTCGAGTCGCACCACACCTGCGAACTTTCGTGCAGTCAGTTCATTCGTAACCATGCTCAGGAGAAAGCCCGGTGTCAGATCCTCCTCGCAATCCCCGCCTCGGGTTTGCTCCCAGGGATCATCCTTGCCGACCCGGGTCACCCGAAAAAAGTGGTGGGCAAGATCGGCGGCCTGGGGAAACATAAGGTGCAAATTACAGGCGATCACCTGCTCCAGCGGTACAAAGCCCCGATTACCCGGTAGGGGTACCCAGCGGGGACGATTGGCCGGCACTTTGATGCGCACGAAGCGATGGCGCTTCTTCTTTTTCTCCTTGACCGCCACGGCTAAATTCAACCCCAGGTTGCTGATGAACGGAAAGGGATGTGAAACATCAACCGCCAGCGGTGTAAGGATAGGTTCCACGGCTTCACGGAAGTAGGTCTCCATTCGTCTGCGTTGCTTTCTGGTCAAATCCGGGTAGTCAAGGATGGGAATGCCGGCTTGTACCAGAGCGGGGAGGAGTTCATGGTTTACCAAGCGGGATACGAGTTTCGCCTGCCTCCGCAATTCTTTCCGGCAGGTATGCAGTTGCTCCGCCGGAGTGAGTCCGTCCCGGGACGGTTTGGTTTTTCCTTTTTTAAGCTTCCGCTTGAGGCCCCCCATGCGTTTCATGGCGAACTCATCGTAAATCATACCCATGATGCCGGCGAATTTGACCCGTTCGAGCAGCGGCGTTTCAGGGTCCTGGGCAAGGGCAAGGACACGGCGGGCAAAAGACAGCCAGCTCAACTCACGATTGATGAAAGCAGCGGGTGATTCGATGTCGATGGGCATGATATCTTGCGGATCGATTTTTTGTGGACACATGATAACATCCCGAATGATTATGGATCCCTAATGGCTTTATAGAGGATTTCATCACGTAAAGTCAACCGCATCCATGTTAATCCATTTCTAGCTTAGCTGGTGGAAATATCCTACTAGGTCTTCCGACAGATGTTCGGTCTATTGATTTTTCCAGGAGTGTTGGACGCTTTCCGGAAAATTGCTGGAAACCTTTTTGAAGACAAACTCGTTGCAGCCATGGCCGCCCTGACACGTTTTAAGCTCCTCGAGCCGAAATCCTCGATCCCTGAAAAAACGGAAAACGTGTTCGGGTGTGGCCACCTCAAAGGGAAGACCGCCTACCCAGTCTACCAAATCCCGCCAAGGGGACATGCCGCGTGAACTTTCCCCGGCGTACCGTCGCCACGTGTAAAATGGCTTTCCGGCCATCAAGTCCCTTACACTAGCCGGCTCCCAAAGTCGGATGGCGGCGGGCCACAAAATAAGCCATCGAAAACCGCGCGGCAGGCGATTGTAAAGTGTCTTTATTTTTAGCCATAATCTGCTGGTGCGACCCTGGTCGTTGTAAATGGCGATAAAGAGGCCACCCGCCTCATCAGTAAGGGTGGCAACGTTGGCGAGGGCCCTTGCGAGGTCCCCGGTATGATGCAGCACGCCCCAAGCGTAGACAATGTCCCATCGGCCCAGGGATTTCAGATACGTCTCGTCCAGTACTGATCCCTGCTCCACCTGCCAGTCCGGATCTCCGGGAAAGTATCGCCGCTTCAATTCCAGGGTGCAGGCCACCGACTGAGGGTCATAGTCCAAAGAGTGAACCGCGGCTCCCAAGCGTCGGGCGGCAAGACTGAACACGCCACTCCCGGAGCCGATATCTAGAAATCGTTTTCCTCGGAGATCTTTCACCTTGAGCATATCGCCAAGGGACTGTTCCGCCATATGAATCCGGTCGTCGTCCAATACGGACAGGAACCGAGCCCAGTTCTCTCCAAAAGCGAATCGTCGCCCGGATTCGATCTCTTGCGTGTGTGCTGAACGCATATCCCTCTCCGATGCAGGGTCCGGTCTGACCGCCCGTACTGTCAAAAAGAGGGCCAACCGCGTATGATGTAAACCTGAGTCGATGCCGTCACAGCATAGCAACCCGAAAATAGCCGACTAACCGGTGGTATGGCTTCAATCCCCGTCCTCTGCAGGAGTATGCTTGGCTGCCTTGATGGTCTTAAAGAGCGGTATGAGAAAAACCATGCAGGCAACCAGGAAGATCAGGCTGGCCACAAGGGTCAGCATGTCCCCGTTTTTGACACCCGATAGAATGAAAAACACGGCGCAAATGATAAAAAGTATCCAACCCAGCAGTTGATAACCGACATCCTGTTTGTGATCATACCCCATAACGTTTTCTTTTCTTCGCTCTACGATCTAGACCAAGGTGTTTGACGATCCTAGACAACTCCTGGCGGACCGGCAGTTTCTATCCCTTTTTGCGGCCGCCCTCCAGTTCATCCTGGAGTTTGTCCAACGCCTCCCAATCGCCGTCGGCGGCCAGCCCGGCCTGCTGCGGCCAAGTGTCCGGAATGGCCAGTTTATACCTGGGACCGGCATCCTCCAGAATCTGTTTCAAACGCGCAACCGGCGTTTGTGCCAACTGGATAAAGGTGCTGATGCCCTTTCCATTCAGGATTTCGCCAATCTTAGGCCCGACGCCCTCGATTTTTTGCAGATTGTCCGCCTTGGGAGGCTCGGGGTCCTCCAGCGGGGCGGTGATACTGGCCAGCTTATCCGCCAGGGCTGCCTTCTCCTCTTTGAGCGCTGCCAGATCAGCGGCAATGGCTGCCGCTTTCCCTGTTTTCGATTCCAGTTCGCTCCGGCACGCCGCCAATTCTTCCTCCCCTTCCTTGAGCCGTTTTTGCATGTCCGCCATACTGTTTTCCGTCCCGGAGAGCTGCTCCTGAAAGGCCTGGCAATTTTTTTCAGCTTCCCCCAGCTTGGCTTCCGCTTCGTCCAGTTTTTGCGCCCTGGCTTTCAACTCTGCTTCCAAGCTGGACAGTTTGGATTCGAGCTGGCCGGTCTGTTGCTGGATGACGGTAAGCTCGTTTTGTAAGGAGCGTTGTTCTATTTCGGAAGCCTGCAGTTTCCGATTCCAAATGACATAGAAAACAAGCCAACACAATAAAGCACCGATGAGAAATGAAAACAGGTACATGGTCTCCTCCTTGTGTCTAAAAAAGATTGGGTTTGTCTAATCCGCCGGTTTCTCCATGAGATGATACTTAAGGTAGTAAAGCCATCAACCAAAGCCGTCTTTTTTTCCCGCAACCAACTCACGAGTACAGCCGTAGAAATGAGTTGACGGCGCCAAAAGCAGTGGAGATGGCCACGCCGGTACCGCATTTCATGCGTTTCCAGTCATTATGCGCCAGGATGGAGCCGGCGGCGAAAAGGGTTTCAAAAGCCGGGTGGCCTGAATCATCCAGGGGGCGAAACCGTTCATCGAACTCCAGACCGGCTCGGTTGATGGGATGACCGTGAGTATCTAAAAAATCGCGTCCATGCCATCCGAGCCGGCTGGCAGGCTGGTGAACCGGCAGGCCAAAAATCGTTTCGCGGATTTGCTTGCGGTCGGCATGCAAGCCGCCGCCGATAAACCGGCCGCTGGCCAGAATGATTCCCCCAGCGTGAACCGTACGCTCGACAGCATCACCGCCGATATGGATCTTAAAACCATCTGCGGCCGTATGCATGACCTGCAATACCCGCTTGAGCGCGAAATAGCGCACGCCTTTCAGGCGCAGGCCCTTTTCAAAGGCCTCTTTCAGCCGCAGTCCGGGAACCGAGGGGGGGATAGTGGGAATCTCAAAAACAGGCACCCCTAGGGAGGCTTCCAGATCTGAGAGTACTTCATGGGTTCGATAAAGCCCCAAAATAGCCGGCAGGGCGACGATTTTGGATCTCTTGACAAGGGGACCCGCGACATCTACCAACTTCTCTCGATGGCGCGGCATTGGCCATATGTTCGGTGTACACTTCGTTTAAGTGGTCGGTATCCGGAAATGAGATGCGCGCCGAACGCAAATCAGGCCATTCAGCAGATAGAGCGGCCGCAATCAGATGGGCGTTGAAACCCTTCAATCCCTTGATATCGATGATCAGGCAGGGCGTTTTTTCTTCCAGGGCCCCGACGCCCTTCCACATGGTATGCGGAACGGCATAGGTGGTTTTGATCCTCCCCAGAGGGGTTACCACACCGCAGTTTTGATCCATGCGTCGATGATATCTAAGGCCTGTTTCCCCTAAAAACGTCAGGGTTTCATCAAAAGCGGCCTTAATATCCTTTTTTTCAATACGGGCATAAGGATGACCGGGAACATCCCTCACCAAATCATCCAGGGCGGTCCAGGGGTCGCGGCGGGCCCTATTTTCATCCACCGGATAAACGGAAAGCAGGTCCAGCAACCCGCTGGCGAAAATAATTTCTCCGGTATGTCCCACCTGGACGACGGATATTCCCCTATTTGCCGCAAAGAGGGTGGCCGCCATGCCTGCCAGGCCGGTGCCGATCACACAGAGGTCACTTTTGATGGGTTCAGGCTTCATGACACCCTACAGCTCTAATCCGAAAAAACCGCAATATAAGGCTTCCAGGAGTTCCGACTGTACCAGTTGTTTATCCCAAAGCGTGGGGTGCTGTCCGGTCCAGCGCTTGCTGAGAAACGCTTTGAGGTTGGTCAGGCTCTGTTCGGGGCTCAGCCGTCCCCGTTCAAACAGATAAGCGGTCAGACGCACTCCGCAGAACGTGCCCTGGCAAGCCCCTTTGCCGACCCGGCTGCGCAGGGAAATGGCCTTGAGGTCCGGTTGGCCGCGTTGCCGGCGAATAGCGTCAACAATCGCATCCACCGCACTTTTGGGCACCATCTCACATTCGCAAAGCAGAATATCCTCCGGGGCGTGCTCACGGATCCACAACCTGGGGGCCAACCCGGGCTGGGTCCATTTGCTGTCCTGCGTTTCCGGCAGCGGTTCAGTCCGCGTCAGGCATGGCGAGGATACC
>CAZWGD010000047.1:0-9831 GCA_964633235.1 uncultured Desulfobacteraceae bacterium
AAGGGATGTGGATACAAGGCCCCCGTATCCGAAAAAGGGGCTGAATAGCGGGATGATGCCATGCTGAAGGGGGCCATGCCGGCCATCAACGACACCGAGGAAGATACGGTCCCGGCGGGGCTGCCTTTTATTGTCGACGCCCATGTGCATATCTTTCCGGACCCTATTTTCAAGGCTGTTCGCCAGTGGTTCGATCGGTTTGCCTGGCCGATCCGGTACCGCTTCGAATCGGCCGCGGTGGTCGACTACCTGCTTTCACGGGGTGTGGGGCATATAGTGCTCCTGCAGTATGCCCACAAGCCTGGCATGGCCCGGGAATTGAACCGCTATATGAGCGGGATCTGCCGGCGGTTTCCCGGCCGGGTGACCGGTCTGGCGACCGTCTTTCCCGGCGAAGCGCAGAGTAGCGCCATCCTCACCGAGGCCTTTAAGTCCGGACTTGCCGGGGTGAAGCTGCACGCCCACGTGCAGTGCTTCGACATGCTCGACCCCGCCATGGAGGCGATCTATCAACACTGCGCGGACCTTGGCAGGCCGTTGGTGATGCATGCCAGCCGCGAACCGAAAAGCCCGGCCTACGATTGCGATCCCTACCGCCTTTGCCGCGCGGACAAGGTAGAGACGGTGATCAGCAACTTCCCCGGGTTGAAACTCTGCGTGCCCCATCTCGGTGTAGACGAGTTTCGATCCTATGGGGAGCTTATCGCCAAGTACGACAACCTGTGGATGGATACCGCCATGGTGCTGACGGATTATTTCCCCATCGCCAATCCGCTTCCCCTGAAACACCTGCGCCCGGATCGCATCATGTACGGCAGCGACTTTCCCAATATCCCCTATGCCTGGGACCGTGAACTCAAGTGGTTGGCGCGCGCCCGCTTATCTGCAGATCATCTGGCCCACCTGGCCGGACGAAACGCCCAGGATTTCTTCAATATTAAGCGGGACCCGGAATGACCGACCGGTGGGCATAAAGGTAAATGATCCCTTTCAAACGCTCAAGCACCAGGCTCCATGTCTCAACACCCGCATCTCATATCTCAGCTCTTGACCCTAACCGAGATGCCCATTTCAATCTCATGTTGGGAAGTATCGAATTTTTCCTGGGCATCGCCAAAGCAAGCAGCAAGGTATATCAGACTGCCTTCTCCGCCAACGCGTTTTTTGGCTTCCCTTAAAAAATAGAGCGCTCTGTTTCTGACATCTGAAGTGGCTTGATGCGCTTCCAGGTGGGCCTGCATGCGTTCGATCATGCCATCCAAACGGGACAGAAGGATTGTACGGTACTGCTGCGTTATACTTGAGAGAGTATTTTCGGCTTCCGGAATCCGCCCTGCGGGTGCCCGGGAAGATAAAATCCGTCTCAGCGCGTCGATATGCTCGGAAACATCGGTGTTGTGATTTGGCTTGGGCAGCCGGTGGTCGATCACCTCCAAGGACTGAATCATCTTTTTCCAAAAAGCGATATGATCAAGATATGCGGCGGTTATTTCCTCGATCTCGCCAGCCAGTTTCAGAATCCTTTCTTCGTGATCGTGGAAAGTCGTAATCAGAGGAAACGAGTCAGGTTTGCGGGATATGTCTTCAAGAAACCGCAGGTCATCGTCTATGGCTGTCTGATAGGGAATAAAGGGCATCTTTCTCAAAAGATCCCGGCAGGTTTCCAGTCTTCTTTTCCAACCTCCGATCTTTTTTACCAGACATCTGGCCAATGCATACTGGTCGCTGGGGTCGGCAGCACCTTCTTCGCCGAACAGCCGCTTATAGAGATCTTTGACATCTTGATACACCGCGGGGGACACGGGGTCGTTGGAGATGATGGTGACAGGTTGTCTGGGTGATCTTAATAAGGCCCGCCTGCATTCGTACGGCTTCCGGTGGACACCGTCTAATCTGAAATGAATCTTCAAATCCACCGCAAGCCAAAAAATATGCTGCAGGATGACGGCCTCCGATAGCCCGCACTCCTCTCTGATGCGCTGGAGAGACGCACCCAGTTCCGCATACCCGTACTGTTCCAGGACCTTTTGCAGGCAGGCGTATACCACAGCCTGCTCTTTTAAAGGATTTTCTTCAAAATCAAAGCAAAGCTGTGGAGGACTCAGGCGAAGCTTTTCAATGTCTGTTTTGTTCACGATTCATCCAACCCTCAATTATCTCCCTAGTTGTCGCCCTTGCCCCAATTTACATTTTCCATGGCCGGAGCTGTTAACTATTTTCCTTTGGCAAAGCTTGATCTACCGAGGCAACAACGACCCAGCCGCAATAAAGGGTTCCGCATTTTGCGACAGGATGTTGGGGCATGTGCATTGATTAGGCAGCTCGGCCGCTCTTAAGGCGCCTAAGGGAAGCTTCAAGGGGCAAAATGGGGACAGTACGGTAAACCGGTTACTCATACCCGCCGTTTCCGGGGGCGACAATCACTTTCATGGTTTTTGAACCGTCATGGACGCCGGGCCCAGGTTCAAACCGATCTTGAAGGTTCGTCGCTTCAACCACCCTCCGTGCCGCCTTACTAAGGTTCAAGCAAGCGTTGACACGCCCTTCTTGCCAGTGCTAGTATAGTACCCTCATAGCCGAAACAAAAGGAAATTGCTGAAATTCCTCCTCACAAGCAGATATGCCCGGGTTCGATACGCCGGTATGTTGGCGGCATCCTAGGCCCGGATGTTCCCAAGGGAGCTCCGGCGACGATTTCTCCAGATACCGGGAGCATGGGAAGTCCTGTAGGAAGTCATGACCAAGCGAAATAGCAAAGCACGAACCACCGGTGATAAAGATTATTACGCCCACAAGCTATTCGCCGCAAAGCTGCGCATGGTTTATGACATCGCCTCGCCCCGCATCAAGCAATACTTGAATGCGGAGATCGATTTCGTTCGGGATAGGATCAGGCCCGGAGATCGGGTTCTGGAACTCGGATGCGGATACGGCCGGGTGCTGGCCGGATTGGTCCCGGCCGCAAACTCGGTATTCGGTATCGACAAATCCATAGATAGCCTTTTATTGGCCAAACACTCCCCCCGGGGCCGGTCCTTCCGGGTGGACCGTGGGCGCCTCATGGCCGAAGCCGCGCGTGTCACCCGTCCCGACGGCAAGCTTCTTTTTTCCAGTTACGCGGATATTTTCTGGCCGGAGCGGCTGGCCTGGTTCCGGGCCCAGGCTGATCAAGGGCTCCTGGGGGAGATAGATGAAGCCGCTACCGGTGATGGGATCATTGTTTGCAAAGACGGCTTTCGTTCCGCCACGGTAAGACCGACGGAATTCAAGGCCATTGCGGTCAGCATCGGCCTCAAGGCGCGCATTTCCACTGTCGACGCTTCAAGCGTTTTTTGTGAAATCACCATTAACTGACCCGGCCGGCCTACAAGTCGGCATAGGCCTGGCGGTAAAGCGCTTCCAATTGTTCCTGGGTGGGGATACGCGGATTCCCGTAAGTGTTGTCATTTGATATGGCCGTTCTGGCCATATGGGAAATCACCGACGGATCATGTGACTCTCTATGCAGATGAATCGGGACCTCAATGGATTGGGCGTACTTTTCTACGGCTTCAGCAGCCTTGTAAGCGGCGTCCAGCCTGCCCACCCCTTGGATGGCTTCTCCCATGGCTTCGGCGATGTCGATCATGCGATCAACGCAGGCCATGGTATTGAAGCGCATCACCGGGCCCGCCATGATGGCCAGGGTTTCGCCATGGCTAAGCCCGAACGTGGAAGTCAACTGCAAACCGGAGGAGTGGATCAAGGCACATCCCGTGTTCATGGCAAATCCGGCTTCCATGGCACCCAGCAGCATCTGCTCCCTGGCGTCAATATCCAGGCCGTTGGCAATGGCCCGTCCCAGGTATTTAAAAATCCGTTTAATCGCTGAAAGCGCGTAAAGATCGGTTTGCGGCATTTTGTAGCGATGATAGTAGGCTTCAATGCCGTGTATCAGAGCGTCGAAACCGGTAGAAGCGGTCAGTCCAGGCGGCATACTGACGGTCATCAAGGGGTCCAGCAGGGCAATTTTGGGTAGGCACATCCATCCCCCGCAAAACCCTTTGTAATTTTCAGCCGTATTGGTCACCACGGTCCAGGCACCCACCTCACTGCCGGTTCCGGCGGTTGTCGGGACCATGATCATGGGCGGTACGGCCTTTTTGTTGGGTGTGTCATAGGGATCGGTGACATAGCTGGGCACGAAATTATCCCGGATGGAGCCGGGATTGGTGGCAATAATCCCGATGGACTTGGCGGTATCCAGGTTGCTGCCGCCGCCCACACCGATAATCACATCACACTTTTCTTCCCTGTACAGTCTGGCTCCGTTGTCAATTTGCCCGTCGGTTGGATTGACATCGCCGCCGGTGTAAAGGTAGTAGTCAATGCCCTCCCTGCGTAAAGAATCTTCGAGGCGCTGAAAAGCGTCAAGTGCGGAAATGGTTTCATCCGTAGCTACAAATGGTCTTTTACCACCCAACTGTTTCACATAAGTGCCGATGTCGTCAATCACGCCACATCCGAAAATCACCCTTTCCGGGCTCATAAACAAGCTGCCTTTCATATACATGTCCTCCTTTTAAGGGATCCGGCACGTTTAGCGGGGTTCAACCTCATAGCCCTGTTCCTCGGGTTCGTCATCGGCCATTTGTGCCGGAAAGCCTGTCCCTAAAATGGCAACCCCGCAAGCTTCCTCGAGGCGTTTGATAATATTGGGTGAAAGTTCCCGCGGACCGTACCGTTTTTGGCCGTCCTTAAAAATGTCCACCACCAGGGGCGATATCTCCACGGGCACCTGGTTTTGGCGGGCGAGTTTGTCGAAGATGCCCACGTCTTTTACCACCAGATCCATGGTAAAGTTAATGTCACGGCTGCCATTGAGAATCACCTGGGATTCGGTTTCATGGACAAACGAGTTGCCGGATGAAATGCGGATGGCTTCGTAGGTGGTATTCATGTCCATACCCGCTTTCTTGGCCACAACGAAGGCTTCGGCCAGGGCGGCGAGGTGCACCGTGCACAGGTAGTTGGTCACCACCTTAAGCACGGATGCCGATCCGATTGGGCCGGTATGCAGGATGCGGCGGCCCATGCGTGTCAACACCGGCAGTACGCGCTCGAAGGTTTCCCGTCTGCCTCCGGCAAAAATGGATATGTTGCCGGTGGCCGCACGGTGGCATCCGCCCGATACCGGACAATCCATGGCCATGGCGCCTTTGGACTCAACTGTCTCCGCCAGCCGGATGACCTCCGCACTTTCGGTTGTGCTCATCTCCAGCCAGATCTTACCCGCACTCAGACCGGCAATGACACCGTCGTCGCTCTCCATCACCTCGGCACACGCGGCCGGGGACGGCAGACAGGTGATGACCAGGTCCACCTTCCGGGCCATCTCCTTTGGGGATGCCGCCTGGGCTGCACCCCGGTCGACAAAGGTCCGCATCAGTTCGGAATCGAGATCACGCACGGTAAGGTCGAATCCGTTTCGCAAGAGGCTGTTGGCCAGCTTTGCGCCCACATTGCCAAGCCCGATAAATCCGATTTTCATTTTTCCTCCCCATGTTTTTTGACTGAAATCTCCACCCACCGCTAAAAATCACCCCTCAGGCCTATTTTTTTTTAACTTCCCTTTCAGCAGCTTCCACAATGCCGCGTATTTGCTCCGCAGCCCCGGCGGGCAATGGTTCCGGGTGGTGGGTCTCCAGGATTTCCCGGGCCCGGGAGAGGGCCTTGGCGTGGCTTTCGGGTTGGCCGCTGTTTTCCCAATCCTGCCGGTTATGGCGATCGAACAAGTGGGTCCGGGACAGGGATTTCATGTCGGCCAGGGTTGTGTCGTGGCTTAAAAACTCACCAAAGGGACCGGTTTCATGGATCGCATCCTCGGCAAGTGTGCGTTTGTTGACCGCAAAGCCCCGCCGGAGGTGCCGGATCAGCGCGACGATTTCGTTGTCCAGAACCGCCTGGCCGAAATCAAATGTGAGCCCGGTTTCCAATCCACCGATGCCGACCTGCAAGTCCGCACCGGACAAGGCCGCGGCCACACCCGTCAGGGTTTTTTCAAAGGTCGCCTGGGCGCCGTGTCGTTTGCTGTCGGAGGTGATTCCTGGAACCAGGCACGGTATCTGATAATACCGGCAAAGCCCTGTCGCCGAAGCGGCAATCAGGGCGGTTTCCGGTGCGCCCAAGGGAGTTGCTCCCAATCTTAGATCCATGATGGTGCTGTAGCAGCCGTAGATAACCCCCGCGCCTTTGCGGGCAAGCTGGGTAAGCACGATACCGGCCAAAATCTCGGCATTGGTTAAAACCAGGGTGCCGGCCAGGTTCACCGGACCGGTACCCCCGGCCAGGGCCATAGAGGCGATTAAGGTCGTAAAACCGGCGTTTGAAGCCGTCATTATGGTTTCACAGAATTTGCGGGTCAGTTTCAGGGGACTGGACACGGCCGATGCGAACATGATCGGTTTTCGGGTTCGCAGGTTCTCGGCGCCGCCCACGGAAACGGCGGCCATCTCGATGATCTTTTCCGTTTGCCAGCGGCCCTCCGAGGCGTGAAAACTGGGCTTGGCCGTATGGTTTAAACAAGCTTCAGCGGTATGGACATGCATTAAGGCCTGGGTCTGGTCCAGGGGATACACCGCGCGGGAATAGACGCTCACTTCGGATAAGGCGTCACACAGCCGGGCACTGGCGGCAAGATCCGCTTTGGTTGACGATCTTACCACACCGGTATACGGATCAATCACCCTGACGCCCCCTCCGAAGTTTAGATAAGCGCTACCCTCGTTATCGAGCCGCCGATCATGCTCAGGTGTACGCCCGGCAAGCACGAGCTGTGCCGGCGCCGACTGTATGGCATCCTCCACCATGGCGGTGGGTAGTTTGACCATGCCCTTTTTTTCATCGATGTCTGCCCCGCAACTGCCGAACAGCTCCCGGGCCTGTTTATCCTCCACGAAAACCCCGGTATTTTCCAGAATCCGCAGGGTTGCCAGATGAATATCCTGGTAGGCGTTTATGGAGAGCGGGTTGAACCCACCAGCGACCGGGTGTTTTTCAGCGCAAAAAAAATCTGCCATGCGACCTTCCTCATAAAATAAGTGCAAACTCCAGCCAATCCCGATTACCGTCTAGGCTTGTTTTTTTCGCTACGTACCGTCCACCAGGGAAATGACGGTCTGCAGAGAAAGCGGTATATCGATACGACTACTGCTGCGTCAACACTTTTTCTCCTTCGATCTTCAAGCGCTTCAGATTATCAGACACCCTGTCTGGTAAACGCGGCGGCCGGTGGGTTTCCAGTATGTGCCGGATTTTTTCAGAAACCCGCTGGCCGGTGTCCTTCATCCCCGCCTTCCGCCAGGCGTTTCTCGGTTGACGGGTGAATATGCTCGGCCGCCACAGCTCACGCTTAAAATGCTTCACAGTATGCGGTTGTGACAGAAATTCACCGCCCGGTCCCACCTGATGAAGTAAATCCCTGGCGGTCTGGTCGGTAGAAAATTCAAGCCCGCGTATGAACCGTCCGGCCATACCGATAATCTCATCGCCGAGGATCATCTCTTCGACACTGCAGGCCATGGAACCGTCCATATACCCCACATCATGGATGAGATTCAGACCGGCCAGTCCCTGAGCCATAATGTGAAAACAGGCCTCCACACCCGCTTGGGCATCCAGCACTTTCGAATCGGTGGCCCCGGCCAGGCCCCAGGTGGGCAGGCCGAAAGACTGGGCCACCTCGGCCTGGGCGGCCAAGGCCAGGCTCATCTCCGGACCGCCCACGCTCATCAGACCGACGGACATGTCAAAGGCGGCGAAGTTGCATCCCAGTCCCACCGGGCATCCAGGGTTTTTGAGCTGGGCCAGTACCACGCACATCATGGACTCGGCAGTTCCGTGAGCCACGGCGGCGGGGATGGTTACCGGTCCGGTGGCACCCAGTTGAATCGAAGGCCCCATCATTTGGGGAAGGAAGCGATCGGCCGCCAGAAAGATTCGATCAGCGACATGTTCAGGCATGATCAGGGGTGAAATCGGCTCGGGATAGGCCACCAAAAACGGCTTTTCCCGCAGCTTGTCATGCCCGCCGGCGATCTCCGCGGCCATGTCGAAAATGATTTCCATACCCCGCGGGGAATAAGATAGAAATACGATGGGTTTGATTGTATTGCTAACCGTGGCAACGAACTCGTAGAGTTCCGCCGCCCGGCTGGGAACATCCTGGGCCGACCCCATAGGCATGACCCAATCGATGTTTTCCAGGGCGTCGGCCACCCTCGCGGCAAGAGCCAGGTCTTCCACCCGGGTTTCGTGGTATTCGCCGCTCAGAGCGTCCTTGGTGTTCGGACTGGCCGTGGAGGTTCCGTAATAACTTTTTCGGCCCTCGACCTCCAGGGCCCGTTGGCCGTTGCGGTCATAAACCGTCCACCCTTTGGGGGCCGCGGCCAGGCTCTGCCGGACAATGAACTCCGGGACCTTGACCACCTCGCCATCTACCATTGCCCCTGCCGATTTGAGCATCTTGCGGGCTTGGGCATGCAGGATCTTGTAGCCTACCTTTTCCAGGATCTCCATGGCTGAGCGCGTCAACTCGGCTATTTGATCATCGCTTAGCACGCGAAAGTGTAAGCCGCCTACAGTCGTGATGTTCGTATTCAGCATGATCTTATCTCCTTTTTCCCCATGGCACCGCTGAACCGAGTCGCTGGACAGCGGCACGTGGCTGTAGTGGTGGCTTATCATCTAAATTAAACCCCTTGTCAAGTCAAGCGCGATTGCCTCTATTCCGCTGTGTTGGCGCAGAAAAAAAAGCGGTGCCGGGATAAGGCCGGACACCGCTTTTTTCAGATAAACCAGGCTGGCTGTTAATACGGAAAATCAACCCCCATGGCGGCAATCTCATCCTTGACCCTCTTAAACATATCGAGATGTTCATCGGTGGGATTGGCTTTATCCACGTCGTAGCATTCCTGATACTGGCTGCCCATGGGCGCCGTAGCGGCCTGGTCCTCATATTTGGCCAAAAGCGTGTTGGCGATCTGGTTGGCCTTTTCGCGGGTCATTCCCTGTCTGGCCACGGCATGCCCAACCTCGGCACCCATTCTGGCCTCCAGAGGTGTGGCCCTGTTGCGATATTTATTCCTGGCCGAGGCCATTTCCCAGAGATGCCATCCGGATACGGTGCTGACCAGAGCGTGGCAGGCGGTTTCATAGAAGAGCATTTCGGTCATGGGGCCGGCATTGGCAAATCCGTTGGACGTGTGTAATAGCTTACTGTTGCGGGCCATGGCCTGGCCTGCCATGGAGATCGGCCATAGTAATTCGCGGGTGGTATTGGAGCCCCAGTTGAGATGGAAGGGAAAATGCTGGTTGAAAATGGCGCCGTAGATACATAATCCATTGAGGCTGTAGGCCACAAGAGCTACGGCTATACCCTCCGACCCCCCGCACCATCCACCGTAAATAGGTCCGGTGAGATTGCCTGTGTAGCAGCCGTACTGCGCACAATGGACAACCCTGTTTAGCAGGGTGTCGGCTGTTTTAAACTCGGTCAGTGTCCCGAGAATGCGGGTGTCGGTGGTACGCACGCCCCAGGCATCATTGGACACCGCGATCTGCCCGCTGTCATGTTCCGCGGTTCCCACGGCCACAAAAAAGGTACCGGGGCGACCGGTTTGTTTGGCCGCAAGCCTGAGATTATAGATATGCTGGGTGCATCCGTTGATTTCAAATGGGGAGGCGGAGCGAATCTTTTGGCCCATGGAGTCTTCCAGAATCGGCGCGCAAAACCCATCTAATAGGGGCTCCTTAAGAAAAGCCAGGCATTGTGAATAGTGCAGGTTTTCATCA
>CAZWGD010000048.1:0-4152 GCA_964633235.1 uncultured Desulfobacteraceae bacterium
ACCTGTGCTGATATGAGAAATGGCTGTATCGCATCTCTTCCCGGCTTAAACCGCGGGGACTTATCTTAAAGACCCATTGATGATGACCAAATTACTAAAACGGAGTATGGATGCATGAACATTGCCAAGCTTAAAGAGATGAAAATAAACGAACTAGCGAAAATGGCCAAGACGTTTAATATCCAGGGAGCGGCCGGCATGCGTAAGCAGGAGTTGATTTTTACACTGCTTCAGTCCCAGATAGAAAAAAACGGCATGATTTATGGAGAGGGCACCCTGGAAATCCTGCCGGATGGCTTTGGTTTCTTGCGTTCCCCCGGGTACAATTATCTACCGGGCTCCGATGATATTTACGTTTCACCCTCCCAGATACGTCGCTTCAACTTGAGAACCGGCGATACGGTCTCCGGCCAGATCCGCCAGCCCAAGGAATCCGAGCGCTACTTTGCCCTTTTGAAGGTTGAAGCCGTTAATTATGAAGATCCCGAAATCGCCCGGGAGAAGATCCTATTTGACAACCTTACACCGTTGTACCCGGATCGCAAGATGAACCTTGAAAACGATCAGGATAACTACTCCACACGCATTATGGATTTAATGATCCCTATCGGTTTTGGTCAGCGTGGGCTGATTGTTTCACCTCCCAGGTCGGGGAAAACCATGCTGCTGCAGAATATTGCCAATAGCATTATTGCCGCCCATAAAAAGGTAATGCCCTTTATCCTGCTTATTGATGAACGGCCGGAAGAGGTGACCGATATGCAGCGCTCCGTGAATGCCGAAGTGATCAGCTCCACATTTGACGAACCTGCGGAGCGTCATGTCCAGGTGGCTGAAATGGTAATCGAAAAAGCCAAACGGCTAGTGGAGCACAAAAAGGACGTGGTTATTTTACTGGACAGCATTACCCGGCTGGCAAGGGCTTATAATTCAGTGATGCCGCCCAGCGGAAAAATCCTTTCCGGCGGGGTGGATTCCAATGCTCTGCAACGGCCTAAACGCTTTTTCGGCGCCGCCAGAAATATTGAGGAGGGCGGAAGCTTGACAATTATAGCCACGGCCCTTATTGATACCGGAAGCCGCATGGATGAAGTGATATTTGAAGAATTCAAGGGAACGGGCAACATGGAAATTCAACTGGATCGCCGGCTTGCCGACAAGCGGGTTTTCCCGGCCTTTGATATCAAAAAATCAGGCACGCGCAAGGAAGAATTATTGCTTTCCGAAGATGTATTGAACAGGGTTTGGATTCTAAGAAAACTGCTGTCTTCCCTAAACCCCGTGGACAGCTTGGAATTTTTACTTGATAAAATGAGCAAAACCGACAGTAATCAGGCCTTTTTAAAGGCCATGAATGCTTAACCAGAATTTTCAGAAATGGAGAGTCCCAAAGATGAAAGCCGATATTCATCCCGACTATTTTGAAACCACCATTCGATGTGCCTGCGGCAATGTCATCGAAACCGGTTCAACCAAAACCGATATCAGCGTGGAGATCTGTTCCAAGTGCCACCCGTTTTTTACGGGAAAACAGAAACTGGTCGATACTGCGGGGCGCATCGAGCGGTTCCGCAAAAAATACGCCAAGTTTCAAAAAGCCTAAGCGCCTTTTTCGCGGCATTTTCGGCATGAGTTCGCGCTTTCCGCCTCAGGCCGGTGATGTTCGATAATTAATTATGTTCGATAAGCTGGTAGGTGTAGAAGAACGCTTTGTAAAAATCGAAGGGTATCTGAGTGATCCCGAAGTGGTAGGGGATAGAAACGCCTATCAAAAGTATATCCGCGAACATGCCGAACTATACGATATCGTAAGTGCCTACCGGAAATACAAGGCGGTAGCAACCGACATTGAGGAAAGCCAAGAGCTGCTCATGGATACGGATCCCGATATCAAGGCACTCGCCAAGGACGAGTTGGACAGCCTGACCGTCGAAAAAGATGAGCTGATAGACCAGTTGAAACAGCTTCTGGTGCCGAAAGATCCCAATGACGCTAAAAACGTGGTGCTTGAAATCCGTGCCGGCACCGGGGGGGAAGAAGCAGCGCTTTTTGCCGGCGATCTGTTCCGGATGTATTCGCGTTATGCGGAAAACAAGCGTTGGCGGGTGGAGGTGTTAACCCATAACGCCACCGGTGTGGGGGGGTTTAAGGAGGTTATCGCCATGATTCACGGTCAGGGCGCCTACAGCCGTTTGAAATTTGAAAGCGGCACACACCGGGTTCAGCGCGTGCCGGTGACCGAGGCCCAGGGCCGGGTGCACACTTCGGCGGTCACCGTGGCCGTTCTGCCGGAGGCCGAGGACGTTGAAGTCATTATCGAACCCAACGAAATTAAGGTGGATGTATACCGCTCTACGGGTCCCGGCGGACAAAGCGTCAACACCACAGATTCAGCCGTAAGAATCACCCACCTGCCCACCGGCCTGGTGGTAACCTGTCAGGATGAAAAATCACAGCTTAAGAACAAGAGCAAGGCCCTGCGGGTCTTACGGGCAAGGCTTTTGGATAAAATGGTTCAAGAGCAAAATCAGCGGATTTCTGAAGAGCGCAAAAATCAGGTGGGTACGGGAGATCGAAGCGGCAGAATCCGGACCTATAATTTTCCCCTGGGAAGGGTAACGGACCACCGCATCGGACTGACGCTCTATAAATTGGAAACCATTCTGCAGGGTGACATCGATGAGATTATCAACGAGCTTACCTCTTTTAATCAGGCCCAGGCATTACAGCATGCGGGATTAGATAAAGAGTCCCATGCAACGGCCGCCTAGCACCTGGACCACCCTCAGTCTCCTGCAGTGGTCAACCTCCTTTTTTGAATCCCATCACATTGACAGCCCCAGGGCCACCGCGGAACTATTGCTGGCCCATGTACTGGGTAAGCAGAGAATCGATCTTTATACCGGTTATGATCAACCGCTTAGCACCGCTGAACTGCACCGCTACAAGCAGCTGATTCTCAGGCGTATTAATCGGGAGCCCGTGGCCTATATTCTGGGGGAAAAAGAGTTCTGGGGCCTGCCCTTTTTCGTGTCACCCGACGTGCTGATTCCCCGTCCTGATTCCGAGTGCCTGGTGGAAAACGCCCTTAACAGCATTCCCGATGCGTGTTTGGGATCCAGCCGGCGCATCCTTGAGCTGGGCGCCGGGTCCGGGGCGATCATCCTCGCCCTGGCCTCCGAAAGACCCGGTCACATGTATTTTGCCGGTGACAGATCCGTTAAGGCGACGGTGGTGGCCAAAAGGAATGCCAGGCGGAATAAACTTGAACAGTGCGTACAGTTCTTCAGCGGGGATTGGTTTGAGGCCCTCAAAGCCAGCGGCGAACCATTTGATATGATTCTTTCCAATCCACCCTATATTCCCGCAGCGTCGGTTCCCCGGCTGCAGCCGGAAATTCATCAATTCGAACCCAGGGCGGCGCTTGACGGCGGTGAAAACGGCCTGGCTTGTATCGGTCACCTGATCAGCGGCGCTTTTAATTACTTAAAGAAAGACGGTCGACTACTGCTTGAGATCGGCTACGATCAAAAAGAGGCGGTCAGAGAGATCATCCGTGCATCCAACCGCTATGACCAGGTGGTTTTTTATAAGGATTATGCCGGTCATGACCGGGTTGTGCAGATGCGTTGTTGCCGTGACAAAACCGTTGCCTAGAGAGTGTGTAAAATCATGGGTATGAAGAGTAGAACTGCATTTGGAGGAAACCGGGATTCAAAGGCCCTGGTCGATGTGGCCCTGGGCCGCCGACCGGCCGATACGGCGATTATCAATGCCCGGTTGGTAAATGTGTATACCGGTGAGGTCATAGAAAATTGCATGGTGGCCATGCTGGGTGAGTGGATCGCCCACGCGGGAGCGGGCGGCGAGCATACCATCGGGGAGCAGACAACGGTTATCGATGCCCGGGGGAAAACCCTCATTCCCGGTCTGATAGAGGGGCATACCCATCTCGGCTGGTTGTACACCGTCTACGAGTTTTTAAAGCATGCCATGGGGGGCGGCACTACCACCATCGTTACCGAAACCCTGGAGCCCTATCCGGTTTCGGGCTATAGGGGGGTGGTGGATTTCCTTAGGGCCCTTGAAGATCAGCCCGTCAAAATATTTGCCACGGCGCCGGCCATGGTTTCCATAAGCAGCCAAACCCGG
>CAZWGD010000048.1:4162-9824 GCA_964633235.1 uncultured Desulfobacteraceae bacterium
CCTTGGCTATCCGCAGAAGGCGGATCATAAATGATTGACCCGAAGCGAAGCACCTTATTATCCATCTCAAATTTACCATTTGGTACGATTTTGACAATCTTTTTGAAATAATCAAGATAACGGTGAGGATTTCCATAAGCAGCCAAACCCGGGGAATTTCGGGGGGTGAGCTTGGAAAACTACTGACCAAAGATAACGTACTCGGCCTAGGAGAGTCCTATTGGCAGGGGGTGTTTCAAGAGCCGGATGTGATCCTTCCGGAATTCGAGGCAACCCTCCGGGCCGGGAAATCCCTCGAAGGCCATTCCGCCGGGGCGGGGGGCAAAAAACTGATGGCTTACGCCGCGGCAGGCATATCCTCATGCCATGAACCCATCGCCCCCCAGGAGGTCATGGAAAGGCTGAGGTTGGGCATCCATGTGATGATCAGGGAGGGCAGCATCCGCAGGGATCTTAAAGCCATCTCAACCATAAAAGATACCGGAATCGATTTGCGGCGCTGTATCCTAAGCACGGACGGTGTCGAACCGGGTGAACTCCTGGAAAAGGGATTTCTTGAGTATGCCCTCCAAAAGGCCATTGATTACGGATTTAACCCCGTTACCGCCATTCAGATGGCCACTTTGAATGTGGCGGAGCATTTTTCCCTGGACCACCTTATCGGGGGCATCGGTCCGGGCAGATATGCGGATATCCTGATGATTCCCGATCCGAAAACCATACGGCCGGAAATGGTTATCAGCAACGGTAAAATCATCGCGAAAGAAGGTAGGCTGCTTGTCAGGCCACGGAAACACATTTTTACGGCAGAAAGCCGAAACAGCGTATCACTTCCCGAAAAAATCGAGGCCGCCGCTTTTACCCTGCCCAATGAGGGGAAAAACGGCCGGGTGCGTGTGCGTGTGATTGAGATGGTTACGGATCTGGTGACCCGTGAACGGGCAATGACCCTGCCGGTTGAAGGCGGAGAGATCAAGGCAGATACCTCCAGGGACCTGCTGAAGATCGCGGCTATCGATCGAACCCACAAACCTGGAAAAACCTTTACCGGTCTGATCAAGGGCTTTAGGCTGAAGTCGGGAGCCTTTGCCTGCAGCGCCGCCTGGGACTCCTCGGACATTGTCATCATCGGTACCCGCGAAAAGGATATGGCCCTGGCCGCTAACCGAATCCATGCCTTGCAAGGTGGGGCCGTGGTCTGTCAGCGGGGGAATGTACTGTGGGAGCTTGCCCTGCCGATCTACGGTCTTATTTCCGAACTACCCATGGCAAAGCTGGCGGATCAGCTGGCGCGTATGAAACGCACCTTAAAAGAGCTGGGGGTTGACTTTCCCAACCCCTTATTATCGCTGCTCACACTCACAGGTGCTGCGATCCCATACCTGAGGATCTGTGAAGAAGGGCTGGTGAATCTGAAGGACGGCAAAACCGTGGACCTATACATGGCGCCATAAGTTCGAGACGCTTATTCAGGCAAGGATTGAACGAGGGGCCGGCGCAGCAGCCTTGCGGCGCTGTGAGCAGGCCCCGCAGAGAGCGACGCTGCCTGATGAGATGTATCGGGCTGATGTCGCTTTGTATCGTTGTTTAAGGCTCGCCTAAAATAGAAGGAGAGGCGTTTCCGCCTCTCCTTTTGTAGTAGCGTTGGATGGTATTTCGTTAACAGTTAAGCGCCGGTGGCCGCCTTATGAGTCTTGATTTCCACTTTCTCCGTTAGACCTTCATAGTATGCACGCAGGATGGCCACGACCTCGTCACGGCCGAAGTGATCAGGCAGGGCCTGTCCTTCGGAGAGCATTTTACGAAGCATCGTACCGGACAGCAGGACGCGGTCCTCCTTATCGTGGGGGCAGGTTCGCAGGGAAGCCATGCCGTCGCATTTGTAGCAGTAAAAGGTCCAGTCGATTTTCAGAGGCGTACAGAGCAGGGCTTTTCCCGGTTCCGACGGGGTGGGGATCTTATCGAAGATGGTCTGGGCTTCAAACATACCGTAGAAATCGCCTACACCGGCGTGGTCACGGCCGATGATCATGCGGGAACATCCGTAGTTCTGACGGAAAGTGGCGTGTAATAATCCCTCCCTGGGCCCTGCGTAGCGCATGTCCAAGGGGTATCCGCCCTGGACGACGTTCTGGTTGACAAAATAGTTTTGAACCAGGGAGTCGATGCATTTAACGCGTGTTTCCGCAGGAATATCACCGGGTTTAAGGTTGCCCACCAGAGAATGGATGTAGACGCCGTCGCACACCTCCACAGCTATCTTGCACAGGTATTCATGGGAGCGGTGCATGGGGTTCCTCAACTGAAGGGCGGCCACTTCGCTCCAGTCCCTTTCCTCGAAGATTTTGCGCGACTCCTCCGGGCGGTGATAAACACCGGCATATTTGGTGGGGTATTCTCCCTCACTCAGTACTTTGACCGGCCCGGCAAGATTAACCCCTTTTTGATCCATCACCATTTGAACGCCGGGATGGTCCTCTTTGGCGATCTTCCAGAATTCCTCGAGGGTGGGGGTGCCTTCGCCCATAAAAACCTTTTCGCATTCATATTTTTTATCCGCCTCGGTCATGGCATACTTTTCAGTGACCTGCATGGTAGCCATGATTTCGTCGCTTTCGGGATCGAAGAGGGCGATATCATCCCCGGTATTGATAGCGGCGGCGTCCGCTTCCGATACATCCAGGGTGACGGGAACCGGCCAGAAGGTGCCGTCGGACAATAGAAAATCGTCACATACGCCCTTCCAGTCCGCTTTGCTCATGAATCCCGTTAAGGGGCTGAATCCACCGATTCCCATCATGATAAGATCACCCTTTACCCGCGGGGAGATCTCGACTTTTTTCAAAGCCTCGGCGCGCTTCTTCTCGGCTTCCAGTTCCGATCCTTCCAGCAGGCAACAGGTTAGTCCCTTGCCGCCGTGTGGTGCAATTAAATTCGCCATGTGTGACACTCTCCTTTCTTAGCTAGTTAGCATGTTTTCCTGCAAACGGCAGGATTACCAATATCTATAAAGCGTTTGGCTTTTAGTAGAGGTATTATTAATAATAAAAAACGAACCTGTAATAATAAACCAATCATTTGTCAAGTGTAATCAAACCTGAATCGATCGGCCAACCGCAGGATGGCTTCCGTATAGTCTTCCCGGCCTGAAGCGCATAAAAATATGGATCGGGAAAAGCGGTTGCTTATTCAGCTGCAAAGCAGTACACTCAACCGGGTGCAATTCAATATGATCATCTACACATCACACTACGCCGAACTTGATGACGTTCCCAGCCCAGTGGCGATTTCAGTGGAAATTCCCAAAACTTTTCAAGGCAAGGTTTTCGCAAAGCTGATGCCCACCCGGGTCCTTGAGAGTACCTACAAAGCCGGTGAGATCAATGAGGAGGATTATACGCAGACATATCTGCGTCTGCTGGAGAACAGAGGGCTCACTCCCGCTGATGTGGTTCAGCACCTGCCTTTTCGCTGTACGCTGATGTGTTGGGAGAAACCATACCAATTTTGCCATCGGCATGTTGTGGCCAAATGGATCCATGAGGGCACCGGCATTATCGTCAAAGAATACGGCTCCCGCTTTATCGGAGGCGGCCTGGGCATCAAGATATAGGATTCAAGATAATGCACTTGGGAGCGTTATCGATCGTCGGCGTATTGCCATACAGCCTTCTCCCTCTGGCCTTCCCAAGTGCATTATCTTGAATCCTATATCCTGATGCCGATGAAAATCACCCACCGGATATCCGTGGGATTAAAGCAAGTTGACAAACGGTTATTGGCCATTAGCTTAAGATTTGCTTAAAAGATAGACGCTTTTTAAAGCGTCTTAAACCACAATGACGACGGAGACTTACGCATGCTTTTTGAAACCAAGGAACAAGTTTTGGAAAAAATAATGGGCCAGGAGAAGCCCCAATGTCCCCATTGCGGGGAAGAGATGAAATTATGGGAAGTCCCCCCGGTTTCTTTCAGCGATGGCCTCGGGTGGGGCACGCCTTATCTATATCTATGCTTCAATGATGACTGTCCCATATACAGGGAAGGATGGGATAATCTAAGAGAGAACTTCGGCCAGAATGCCTCCTACCGATGTATGTGCTACCCGGGAACCACGAATTATGAAATGATGCCTGTATTCAGTCCCATCGGGGCTCAGGGACAGATCATCGATGAACAGGTCATTGCCGAAGAGGAAATGCTTAAACAGAATATCAAACGCGGGTTCTCTATCCTGGCGGATTGCTACCTGAAAAAGGACAGCGAAACCATTTTAAGGCTGTTGACCGACGTGGCGGAACCGGTTCGGGTTCGGGTCAAGGCGGCTGAGATGATAGGCGACATCGGCGAGCTGGCGGCCGCTGAACCGATTCGCAATTTGAAGTTCGGCAACCCGATTTTACAGGAGGAAGTCGATAAGGCTATACAGAAGATCCATGACCGCTTCTTTACCCGCGAATGCCCCTTTTGTGCTGAAATCATCAAAAAGCGGGCCAGGATTTGTAAACACTGCCAGCGGGAAATCGCCGGGAAATGAGGTGATAGAGGTTCACGGTTCAGGGTTCAGAGGTTCAAGGTTGCCGCTTGCGGCGGATTCAGGTATCGGGGTTCATCCGTTCCCTCAACCGTGAACCTTAAACCGTGAACCCGGAACCCTTTATCAGGGATGTTCCCGTCATTTCATCCGGCTTGTCGATGCCCATAAGTTCAAGAATCGTGGGGGCGATATCGGCCAGAACGCCTTGCCTCAGCCCAATATCCATGCGGGATTCATCCACGAGTATGCAGTGTACGGGATTCATAGTATGGGCGGTATGGGGACGGCCGTTTTCATCGGCCATGGTTTCGGCATTGCCATGGTCCGCCGTAATCATTGCGGTCCCTCCCATGGATTGTACCTCGGCGACGATACGCGAAAGACAGACGTCCACTGTTTCACATGCGGCCATGGCAGCTTCCAGAACGCCGGTATGCCCAACCATATCCATATTGGCGAAGTTTACCACGATGAAGTCGTAGGCGTCCGATTTCAACCTGGACTGGACCTCATCCGTCACGTGTTCGGCGCTCATCTCAGGTTTCAGATCATAAGTGGGCACATCCCGGGGAGAAGGAACAAGGCAACGATCCTCGTTCTCAAACGGCTCTTCCTCGCCTCCGTTAAAAAAATAGGTAACATGGGCATATTTTTCCGTTTCCGCTATTCTGAGCTGTTTGCGTCCGCTCCGGCTGACAGCTTCCCCGAGAAGACCGCTTAAATGCACCGGCTCAAAGGCCACCGGCAGGGAAAAGTCATCACTGTAACTGGTCATACACACGTAGCGGCTTAGCCTAGGAAAAGAAGGGCGCGCAAAGTAGGCAAAAGCCGGGTCCGTCAACGCTCGGGTAATCTCCCTGGCGCGATCGGCCCGGAAATTGAAAAAAATAACCCCATCGCCGTCTTGAATCCGTGTCAGCGGCACCCGGCGCTTGTCGGTGATGACCACCGGTTTGATAAATTCATCTGTTTCACGTCGCTGATAGGCTTGTCTCATGGCCGCTACCGGATCGGTTTCGGCGAGGCCTTCTGCGGAAGTGTAGAGCCGGTATGCTTTCTCTCTTCTGTGCCACTGGGTCTCGCGGTCCATGTCATAGGTGCGTCCGCAGCGGGGGGTGATGTGAG
>CAZWGD010000049.1:0-9750 GCA_964633235.1 uncultured Desulfobacteraceae bacterium
GGTGGCGGCAGACGGTGGTATTGTTTTCAGCCAGCTGGATGGCATCTGGTTTTCCCGTGGTAAGGGTTCTCAAGGATAATCCCGGATACAGCGGGCAAGATTAGCGCAGCCCTTGGGCAACCCGGTTCTCAAGCTTCTGTACGGCCAGGGAACAGGGCAATGTCAACAGGAGGTACATGCAGGTCACCGTGATCCAGATCTCCATGGTGAGCAGCGTTCCGGTCATTAGTTCGTTGGCCCTGAACGAGAGCTCGGGAATGGATATGACCGAAACGATGGATGAGTCCTTGATCAGGGAGATGAATTGCCCGGCCAGGGGTGGGAGTATGCGCTGGAAGGCTTGGGGAAGAATGATATATCGCATCTGCTGGTACTTGGTCATGCCCAGGGAGTGGGCGGCTTCCCACTGGCCCCTGCGAATGGACTGGATACCCGACCTGACGATTTCGGTGATATAGGCGCCTTCAAAAATTGCCAGAGTGAATAAAGCGGACAGGAAGGTTGTGAGATCTTGCGGCGGTGCCAAACAGAAGGTCACCAGGGAAACCAGGAAATTGTCCTTGCCCTTGAGCACCTCACCCAGACCGCTGTAAGGCAGAAGATGGTTGCCGATAAAAAAATAAACGATAAAAATAATCACCAGGGGCGGCAAGTTACGCATGGTCTCGACATAGGTTCCGCTGACCAACCTGAGAAACACTACCTGGGACGAACGGCAAATGCCCATGATCGTTCCCAGGATAATGGCCAGAACCGTACCGAATAGGCTGAGGCGGATCGTGTTGAAAAGCCCCCACATCAGCACGTTGGAGGTCCACTCTCCGCTTTCCTGATCAAAGCGGTATAGAAACTGAGGAATTTTGGCCCAGTTCCAGTTGTAGTTAAGCCCGATTTCCACGCGAAAATAAATGACGACGGCGGCGATCAGGAACAGGGCGCCTAGGATAAAGTCGGATTTTTGTACGCTTATCTTTTTTTTGTACATGGAATCTTAATCAAGACGGTTTCCCACAATAGAGGTCCACATCGAGCATCGAAAGCTGGACATCGAATAAAGGGATTCATCTTTATTCGATGTCCCATGTCAAGTCCCTTTCTTTACCCGGGCATCACCCGGATTACAGGCTGAAAACACCGAATCGGATCAAATCGGGTAGTTGGTCATTTTCAAGGTCAAAACGTAATCTCTACAGGTAAGGCCTTGAAAATGACCGATCGTTTCGTATGGCCTGAGCCGGAGTGAGTCCGGCGCTTCGGGACCCGGAGTTAATGTCGCCACAGGGTTTATTTCAGCAGAGACTCCCACTCCAAGCTCTTCCACCAGTAATTGACTTTCTCTTCGATGAAACCGTTGTTGCGTACGGCGGTAATCCAGCTGTTCAAATAAGCGAGCGTATCTGGATCTCCCTTGGGGATCCCCATGGAGATGGGCTGCTGGACCAGATTTTTATCCAGAAATACCAGGGTGTCGGGATATTTGGCAGCCAACTGGGCCGGCTGGGGGGCCGAGGCCAGCAGCGCGGTGGCCTTGCCGTTTAAAAGCTCCTGCACCATCGGACCCTCATCCGGAAACAGCCGCACTTTCGCCTTTTTAAAAGTCGCCTTGGACAGAGCGGCCCCGGTTGTACCCACGCGCCCTAAGATGGTGTTGCCTTCCTTGTCCAGCTGCATATAGTCGGTGATCCCCTCGGCAAACTTCTTGTGGACGACAACGTTCATACCCGAATAATCATAGGGAATCGTAAAATTGATCTTTAAGGCCCGTTGAGGGGTTCCGGTCATGCCCGCGATGATCAAGTCGAACTTACCGGTCAGCAGCGACGGAATGAGGCCTTCCCACTTGGTGGGCACCAACTCGAGCTTGACCCCCATGTCTTTGGCCAACTGCGTGGCGACATCCACCTCGAACCCAACCCACTCCCCATTTTTATCCTGCATAGCCCAGGGCACGAACGAAGAGAGCCCGACCCTGAGGGTGCCTTTGCGCATCACCTTGTCGATGGTGCTGGATTTGGTAATTTGGCGGTTGATCTCATCCGCCGACACCGTCCCTGCCAGACAGAAGGTAAAGGCCATCAGAACTGCGGTTAACAACATCATCGTTTTTTTCATTGTCCTCTTCTCCTTTTTCCACATTAATAGGTTAATACAACTGTCCACAATGACCGGGTAAAAACGGTCGTTTTCATCCTTCTCTGCCGTGTTGCCGTATGTACCGGATCCTTTCAATCCGGCAGCCCTTTGAATGGTCCTCCAGAACAAGTTTTTGGGCTACGTTATCAGTCGCTTGCCCTCGGCAACGTACGAACTGCATGCTCTTCTCAGGGAAGCGCCTTTCAGCCTTGCCAAAAACATGATCTGCAAGCCTATAGGATTTGACTTAAAAAAAGCTTGGTGCGGTCTTCTTCCGGGGCGGTAAAGAACTGCTCGGCGGTGCCGATTTCAACAATTTTACCTTCCTCCATGAAAATAACCCGGTCACTCACCTCCCGTGCGAATCCCATTTCGTGAGTCACGCAGATCATGGTCATCCCTTCCGCAGCTAAATCTTTCATTACTTCAAGGACTTCCCCGATCATTTCCGGGTCCAGAGCGCTTGTTGCTTCGTCAAACATCATGACTTTGGGTTTCATGGCCAGTGCCCGGGCGATGGCCACACGTTGCTGCTGCCCCCCGCTAAGCTGGTTTGGATAGGCATTCGCTTTTTCCGCAATACCCACCTTGTTTAAAAGCCGCATGGCCTCCTTTTCGGCTTGATCTCTAGACCGTTTGCGCACGAGTATCTGTGCCAGAGTGATATTGCTCAAAACCGTCAGATGCGGAAAGAGGTTGAAATGCTGGAATACCATACCGACTTCCTTGCGGATTTCAAGCCGGTTCTTCTTGTGGTTGTCGAGGGGGATGCCGTCGATGGTGATCGAGCCGGAGTCGATCTCCTCCAAACCGTTTAGACACCGTAAAAATGTCGATTTTCCGGACCCCGAGGGCCCGATAAGAACCACGACCTCACTGCGGCGTATATCCGTGGAAAAGTCCTTCAGGGCCACCACCCCGCCGTCAAAAGTTTTGCTGATATTATCAACACAGACGATATTGCTACCAAGCTGTTTGCTGCTCATTGTCATACCTCAAACCGATCCGTGGGATCACCCGGCCGGTTCACAAGAAACTGGTTCCGCCGGTATCCGTATGGGCCCCACAGTGCTACGAAATAACACGGTACCGCTTTTCGAAATAGGCCACAATCTGCGAAAGGACGATGGCCAGGGCCAGATAAATTGCGGCAATGGTAAAAAAAACCTCGAATACTAGGAATGTCTCCGAAACAATCTCATTGGCATACATCGTCATCTCGTAGATGGCGATCACGCTGACCAGTGAGGAATCCTTTATCAGGGACACCGCCTGGCTGGTCAAAGGCGGCAGGATCCGCCGTACGGCCTGCGGCAATATGATGTAGCGGTAGTTTTGATACGTGCTCAACCCCAATGTATAGCTCGCCTCCCACTGGCCTTTATTGACGGCTACGATACCGGCCCGGTATATCTCTGAAGCGTAAGACCCTTCGAAAAAACTCAAGGCCAGAACACCGGCGGTAAAGCGGTCGATGTCCAAAATGGGGGCAACAACGAAATACATGAAAAATATCTGCACCAGAAGGGGTGTATTGCGGGTAATTTCAAGATAGGCCCGGGCAATGGCTCTTGCCAGCAGCGAGTTGGATAACCTCATCAGGGCCGTCACCAGTCCGATGACATAGGTCAAAATAAGACTGATCCAGGTGATGTGAAGGGTGATTTTGAGCCCCTCCAGGATGGGGCCGGTTACCAGCCGGCCGTCTTCGAACTGATAAAGATACTTGGGAACGCGGAACCACTGCCAGTAATAGCCTTGATCCTCGGCACCCTTTAGAAGAAGGAGTATGCCTCCGGCCATTAGGACCAGATATGCGGCGATGTCCACCAGGTGGTGTCGTTTGCAAACCCGGAGTAGATAAGTAACCATACTGAAATTACAATTCGCATCCACTTGCCGTCAATATGACGCGCAAACTTGTATATACAGGCTTAAGGACCACTCAACTATAAATAGAAACACGACACGTGCCGCCTTATCTCTGGCCGTATAAACGCATCACCGCCCGAATGGCATGTTATACCCTCTTAATAGGCTAAAGTGCCCGTCTGCCGGCCGTTGCGATGAGGCGAAAAAAGATCTTCAAAGGCCACTTCGCCGCGGATAAAATACTCCACCCAGGTAACCGGCTTCTCATCCGTATAGGTTATGCGCTCGATATGAAAGGCCGGGTATCCGGGATCGACACTGAACAGAAAGGCAATCTCCTCCGACAAACCCACGGCATCCATCTGCTGCCAAACTTTGGTCAGGGGCAGATTGTATTTGGCCACAAGAAGCTCATGGATGGAGTTCTTCTCCAGGTCCTCGCTCAAAATACCACCGCAAAGATCTCGGCGCAGATACCGCTTTTCATAACGTACCGGCTTATTACCGTAAAAATGAAGTCTGCGCGCCAGGATAACCTGTCTCGGATGAGATAATTTGGCGGCCACACCCGGGGGCGGCGGCAGTGCCCGCATCTCCAACAGGCGATTTTTATAAGACAGGTTCAATTCCCGCGCCTGCCGGCGGGCAGCTTGCACTCGAAAATAGCCCTGAGTGTAGGGCCGCTCCCTGACAAACGTGCCCTTGCCCGGGATACGGACGGCAAGGCCCTCCTTGTGAAGCTCCTCCAAGGCTTTCCTCGCAGTCATGCGGCTGACGCCGAACTTGTCTGCCAAACGGTTTTCCGAGGGTAGTAAATGGGTAAACCGGCGACTGGTAATGCCCTGAAGCAGGTGCTCCTTGATTGTCTGGTATTTGGGGATGGAGACGACCATTGCCGGTACCATATCAGACCTCGGCAACCCTGTCTATACCTGAAAGAAAGCCTAGGTCCGCTTTGCAGAACCCGTCTTTTACCCTGACGTCGTTCCGGTTTTAAGTTCAAAAGGCATCCGTCAGATCAGAACGGCCTGCGGGGTAGCCCGGTATCGAAAAAATCGCCCAAGCCTACGCAGATTACTTTTCGCTTGACAAAATAAGGGTGAGTTGTGCTAAAAAAACCGCATACATTGTATATACAGGTCGTCAAGTCATATCTGCCTATCAATGACGCCGCCCAAGGCTTGGCGCAAGACCGATCCATCTTTTTTGGAGAATGCTCAAAATGAGGTGCCAATTATGTTGACCAACCAGGACATCGCCGATGCCATGACGTTCAAGCTGGATGACCGGCTCCCGGAAATGCCGTCCGTGGTGGAAGGCATCCGCAGGGCGCCGGACCGGGGCTATCGGCTTACGCCGGCGCTGACCGTCATCGCCCTGCAAAATGCCCTGCGCTACATACCCCATCATCTCCATGAACAGCTGGCACCGGAATTTCTCGCCGAGCTGATGGCCCGGGGACGCATCTACGGGTATCGGTATCGTCCCTCCGGGGCCATCAAGGCCAAGCCGGTGGGAGATTATGCGGGACGCTGCCTGGCCGGCAGGGCCTTTCAGGTAATGATCGACAATAATCTGGATTTCGAGGTGGCCCTGTACCCTTACGAGTTGGTGACCTATGGTGAAACCGGCAGCGTCTGCCAGAATTGGATGCAGTTCCGGCTCATCAAAAAATACCTCGAAGCGCTGTCCGACAGCCAGACACTGGTGGTTGCCTCCGGACACCCCCTGGGTCTTTTTCCCTCTCATGCCGACAGCCCGCGGGTCATTATCACCAACGGCCCCATGGTCGGTCTCTACGACAATCCCGAGGATTGGGAGACCGCGGTTCAAATGGGCGTTACCAGCTACGGCCAGATGACCGCAGGCGGCTGGATGTACATCGGTCCCCAGGGGATCGTTCACGGCACGTATAACACGCTTCTCAATGCGGGGCGGATCAAGTACGGTCTGCCGCCGGACGCCGATATCCGCGGGCTGCTGTTCATTACCTCGGGACTGGGCGGCATGAGCGGTGCCCAACCCAAGGCTGCCGACATTGCCGGGGCGGTATCGATTACGGCCGAGGTGGATGAATCCCGCATCCAGACCCGTTATCAACAGGGCTGGGTTCAGAAAGTCTCGGCCGACCTGCAAGAGGTTTTTGCTTGGGCCCGGACCGCTAAAGCTGAAAAAACACCGCTCTCCATTGCATATCACGGCAATATAGTCGATCTATTGGCCCACGCGGTGGATCACAATATCACGCCGGATTTACTGTCGGATCAAACCTCCTGCCATGTGGCCTACGACGGCGGCTACTGTCCCCAAGGCATCAGTTTTCAGGAGCGCACCCGCCTGCTGGCAGCGGACCGAAAACACTTTCGGTTGCTTGTGGATAAAAGCCTGCGCAAACATTACGAACAGATTCACACACTCGTGGCGCGCGGCAGCTACTTCTTTGATTACGGCAACGCGTTTATGAAGGCCGTCCTGGATGCCGGGGTCAGCCAAATCGCCAATAACGGCCGGGATGAAACCGACGGGTTTATTTTCCCCTCCTATGTGGAAGATATCATGGGACCGCATATCTTTGATTTCGGCTACGGACCCTTTCGATGGGTATGTCTCAGCGGCCGTCCCGAAGATTTGGCGGCAACCGACCGGGCCGCCATGGATTGCATCGATCCCCATGGACGCCCCCAGGACCGCGATAACTGGGCCTGGATCCGCGATGCCAGCAAAAATCGGCTGGTAGTGGGCACCCAGGCACGCATCCTCTACCAGGACGCCATGGGCAGGATGAAGATCGCCCTGAGGTTCAACGAACTAGTTAGAAACGGCCGGGTAGGTCCGATTATGTTGGGCCGCGACCATCACGATGCCGGTGGTACCGATTCCCCCTTAAGGGAAACCGCCAATATAAAGGACGGCAGCAACATCACCGCCGATATGGCTTTGCACTGCTTTGCCGGCAACGCCGCCCGCGGGATGTCGCTGGTGGCCCTGCATAACGGTGGCGGCGTCGGCATCGGAAAAGCCGTGAACGGTGGCTTTGGACTGGTACTGGACGGTAGCGAACGGGTAGACCGGATTATCCGGGCCGCCATCACCTGGGATGTCATGGGCGGTGTGGCCCGCCGCGGCTGGGCGCGCAATACCAACGCCATGGCGGTCAGTGCCCGTTTCAATGCCGAAAATCCGGACCGTGGACATATCACCCTACCCTATGTGGCCGATGCCGAGCGGTTGTCCGAACTTGTCACTGCAACGCTGGAAAAGCAAACCGAGAACTGACCTAAAGAGAATCGTAACTTTGAAGACCCTTTTCATAGACAAAGCCGGATTAAAAATCGATGACGTTGTGGCCGTGGCCCGTGGTGGTATGCAGGTGGATGTCACCGATGAAGCCGTAACCCGCATCAGGCGCTCCCGTTCACTCGTGGAGCGGTGGGTGGCCGAAAATCGGGTTATTTACGGCATTACCACCGGTTTCGGTGCCCTCAGTCACACCCGCATTACCGGGGATGAAACCCGTGAACTGCAGCGCAACATCCTCTTGAGCCACGCCGCCGGAGTTGGTGATGCCCTGTCGGAAGAAGTGGTGCGGGCCGTCATGACCGTACGCTTGCATGATCTCTCCATGGGGCATGCCGGCGTCCGCCTGGAGACCTTCAGACAGCTTATGGCCCTGTTGAACTCGGGAATCTGCCCCCTGGTTCCAGAGCGGGGATCGGTGGGCGCCAGCGGGGATCTGGCCCCTACCTCCCACCTGTGTCTGGTTCTCATTGGGGAAGGCGAGGCGTTTTACCGGAGCCAACGGATGTCTGGAAGATCTGCATTGGAAAAGGCCGGCCTGGCCCCCATCACGCTGGAAGCGGGTGAGGGCCTGGCCCTGGTCAACGGCACACAGGTAATGACCGGGCTCCAGGCCCTGGTGCTGCATGACGCCCACCGGCTGGCCAAAACGGCGGATATCGCCTGCGCCATGAGTCTGGAAGTATTGATGGGCAGTGATGCGGAATTTGATGCCAAAATCCACCGGGTTCGCCCGCACCCCGGTCAGGTGGATGCAGCGGCCAACATGCGCCTTCTGACCAAAAACAGCCCTATCATCCATTCCCACGAAGGCTGCTCCCGTATCCAGGATGCCTATACCCTGCGGTGCTCGCCCCAGGTTCACGGCGCCACCCGGGACGCCATCCGGCATGTGGGGAAGGTGGTAGAAATCGAAATCAATAGCACCACCACCAATCCGCTCATATTTCCTGACGAGGAGAATTTCAGATTGGGGGGCAATTTCCACGGCCAACCCCTGGCCTTGACGGCCGATTATCTCTCCATAGGGTTGGCCGAGCTGGCCAACATCTCTGAAAGACGGGTCGAGCGGTTGGTTAATCCCCAACTCAGCGAACTCCCAGCTTTCCTGGTGGTCAAGGAGGGCCTCAATTCGGGTTTGATGATCGCCCAGTACACCGCCGCCGCGCTGGTGTCGGAAAACAAGGTGCTGGCTCACCCGGCCAGCGTGGACTCCATTCCCACTTCGGCCAACAAGGAGGACCATGTCAGCATGGGAACCATTGCCGCGCGCCAGTGCCGCGACATCATGTTCAATACCGAGCATGTGATTGCCATAGAACTCCTTTGTGCGGCCCAGGCCGTCGACCTTGTCTTCCGCCAAAAAGGACTTTCACCGGGAGAGGGCACGAAAGCGGCCTGGAAAGTCATTCGAAAAACGATCCCCTACCTGGACCGGGATCGTCTACTCTCACATGACATTGCTGCCCTCACGGCCATGGTTCGCTCCGGTGAGATCGTGGCGGCCGTGGAGTCCGCTGTCGGCGTTCTCAGGTAGGTGGAAATATGAAGGTCATCGTCGTTCAACAGGACCGCTGCCTGGCCTGCCGTAACTGCGAAAGGGTCTGTTCGTTTCAGGACTCCGGTGGATTCGAGCACGAAAATGCCAATATTTGGGTGCAAATTGATATGGACAGGCGCATCATCTCCACCATGACCTGCCAGCAGTGCGAAACCGCCGTCTGTCTGGAAATCTGCCCCACGGGAGCCCTCCACAGGCATGAGGACACCCGGGCGGTTGGGGTTGACGAGAGTGTTTGCGTGGGCTGCAAAATGTGTGTGAATGCCTGCCCGTTCGGAAGCATCCATTTCGAAGACAAGCGCCGCGTGGCCGCCAAATGCGATCTGTGCGCGGGGGATCCCCGGTGTGTGAAAAACTGTATGGCCAAAGCGCTGCATTACTGTGACATCAATGATCTGGCGGCCATCAAACGCAAGAAAACAGACCGCACAATCGCCCGCACAACCCGGTTTTCCAAAGGGGAACATCAGCCATGAGGGTTAAAACGCCATGAGGGTTGAAACGGTTGTGCCGTCCGGCGTGGTTCCCACTCTCTGCCGCATGTGCGACACGCGTTGCGCCATCAATGTTCACATCGAAAATCATGTGTTGACGGAAATTTCACCCCGGGAAGGCCATCCCGTCAATCAGGGCAGGATTTGTCCCCGCAGCGGCGCCGCCCTGGATCTTTTCTACCACCCCGACCGCATCTTGAAACCCCTAAAGCGCACGGCCGAGGGCCGTTTTCAGGAAATATCCTACGACCGGGCCTTGGACGAAATCAGTGACCAGATGGCCGCGCTGAAGTCCCGATACGGGGCCCGGTCGGTGGGTGTCTGGAAAGGTGAAGGGCTTGGTTTTTACCAACAGGAGGGCTATGTCCGCCGTTTTATCCACGGCTTCGGCTC
>CAZWGD010000050.1:0-9691 GCA_964633235.1 uncultured Desulfobacteraceae bacterium
GTCCTACCCCGTTTAAGATCTCCTACCATGGCGATTTTTTTGCCGTCCAGCCCGCCGATATACCCCAGGGATCTCTCCAGGGTATAGATATCCAGCAGGGCCTGAGTGGGGTGCTGATCCGGTCCGGACCCACCGTTTAAAACGGGAACCGGGCGATCGGTTTGGTTCAGAACCCAGGCGGTCTTTTCCGCGAATCCGGCCTCCGGATGCCTGACAATGATGAGATTGACATAGCTGGCGAAGGTACGGATGGTGTCTTCCTGGGACTCGCCCTTCACTTCCGAGCTGGTGGTGGTCCCGCGGATTTCGGACACGCGCATGCCCAAAATGTGGCACGCGTTCAGAAACGAGAGAAAGGTCCGCGTAGAGGGCTGGACAAAGTAGAGCATGGCCCGTTTGTGGGGCAGCAGATTGCGGAGCTGCCGCGAGCCGGTTTTGGTCTTGGCCATCTGGCGGATCAGATCGGCCAGGTGGCACAGATAGTCGAGAAAGGGCCTGTCGAACTGCTGAGCGAAAATAACGTCGAACAGCCGTTCGTCCCTTTTGAAGAAAGAAAGCTTGTCACTGATGTTTTTAACATAAAACTCATCCCATCCCCTGTACTCCTGGCACGTTTGCTCAACCGTTTTTTTCATTTTTCATCTACTCCCCAAGCAGTCGATCCGGGTTAAACATCGTCCTTTAGCTGGTGGTGGGCCGCCGGCCACGGCCCTCACCGTATCTAATCCCTTTTAAATTTACTGTAATCCGGTTTTGCATAGCGGGTCTTCCCGCTGCCGTTCATATCCAGCAGGGCATCAACCTTCATGGGCAGGCCGAACAGTTGAATGAACCCGTGGGCGTCTTGCTGGTTGTATACGTCTTCCTCTCCGAAGGAGGCGTAATCCTCCCGGTACAGGCTGAAGGGGCTTTTACGACCGGCAATGATCAAATTACCCCGGTATAGTTTCAGCCGCACAACTCCGGTGACATTTTTCTGAGTGGTTTTTACAAAGGCGTCCAAGGCCTCCCGGAGCTGCATAAACCACATGCCGTTATACACCAGCTCCGCATATTTGACCGCCAGGTAATCCTTATAGTGCATGGTGTGCTTGTCCAGGCAGATGCTCTCCAGGGCTTGATGAGCTCTCAATATCACCGTGCCCGCCGGCGTTTCATACACCCCCCGGCTTTTCATGCCCACCAGCCGGTTCTCCACAATATCGATGCGGCCGATGCCATGGGCACCGGCAATCTTGTTCAGGCTGGAAAACAGCTCGGTTGAAGAGAGGGTCTTACCGTCCAGACTGACCGGGTTTCCCGCTTCAAAGCCTATTTCCACGTACTCCGGCCTGTCCGGCGCTTTTTCCGGACTGACCGTCAACTGGTACATGGACTCGTCTGGCTCATTCCAGGGATCCTCCAGGAGGCCGCCCTCATGGGAAAGGTGAAAGATGTTCCGGTCCCGGCTGTAAATGTCCTTTTCCGACTGGGATACGGGTACATTGTACTTCTTGGCGTACGTCAGGGCGTCCTCCCGGCTGCGGATTTCCCACTCACGCCAGGGGGCGATGACCCTTAATTTGGGATTCAGGGCCATTACCGTCAGTTCGAAACGCACCTGGTCATTGCCCTTTCCGGTGCAGCCGTGGGCAACGGCATCCGCGCCTTCGGACTCGGCGATATCGACCATGTGTTTGGCGATCAGGGGACGAGCAAAAGATGTTCCCAGCAGGTATTCCCGTTCGTAGACCGCCCCGGCCTGCAGCGTGGGATAGACGTAGTCGTTTAAAAATTCTTCTGTCAGGTTGCGAATATACAGTTTGCTGGCACCGGAGGCCAGGGCCTTTTCCTCCAACCCGTCCAGCTCTTCTTCCTGGCCCAAATCTGCGGTGAAACAAATCACCTCGCAGTTGCCGTAGTTGTTCTTCAACCAGGGAACGATCACCGATGTGTCCAGGCCTCCACTGTAGGCCAGGACGACTTTTTTTACCTGTTCTTTAGTCATCTACAAACTCCCATTAAGGCTATAATCCGTCTTTTTTCATTGCCTATGTTGTTAAAATTCAAGATAAACCTTTTAGGGAGACTAGAGGGGGAAAGCTGTATGATAATCCGCCGGCGACCAATAACGCGCTCCAAAATATTTATCTTGAATTCTATAAACGCACCGTTGTTCCGGGGACCCCCTCGGCTTTGATAATGGCTTCCAGGGTTTCCGGCCCCCGCCACTGGGCGATATGAACATGCCCCACTCCTCCTTCCAGGGCCGTGAATACGGAGTTCATCTTGGCCACCATGCCGGCCTGGATGGTCCCGTCGGCAATTAATGCCCGGGCCCGGTCAATGGTGAGGTCGGGTAAAACCGTGTCATTCACCATTACTCCGGGAACATCAGTAAAATACACCAGGTCGGTGCACGCCGTCGCCACCGCTAAAGCCGCCGCTGCGCTGTCGGCATTTACATTGTACGAGCCGCCGGCCTCATCCCCGGATATGGGTGAAACCACCGGCATTCTGCCCCGGGCCAGGGCCGCGAGGACCGGACCGGGATCCACCTTTTTAATGGTGCCCGTATATCCGTAGTCGCGGCCTTCCCGGCGCAAGGGTTCGGCCGCGAAGAGGCCGCCGGTCCTGCCGGCCATGCGCCGGCACAACACACCGTGATCTTCCAGGGCCTGGGCGATGCGCCGGTTAATCGTTTGCGAAAGGACCGTTTCTATGATTTTGATATCTTCCAGACGGGTAACCCGGACACCGTCGATAAACCGGGTTTCGCGGCCGGCTTCAGCCAGGGCCCGGCTGATTTCCGCCCCGCCGCCATGGACGATGATGGTTTCCACGCCGGGATGGATATTGATGGCCTCGGCCAGGTGCTCGAATCCCGCTTTTCCCTTAAAAGCCCGGCCGCCTATTTTCATTAGAATTTTCGACTTCACTGTGTTTCCCTAATCATTGCCGGGGGCTACATGTTTTCCAGCACCTCGATTCCCATGAGGTTGAGACCGTTTTTCAGGACGATGGCGGTGGCCCTGATCAGGGCCAGACGGGCTGCCACCAGCTCTTTGGTGTCGGCCTGTAGAACGGAATGTTTATTGTAGAACTGGTTAAAGGCTTTAGCGGTCTGGAATGCATGGGTGGCAATCCGTGAGGGGTTGAGCTCATTAACCGCAGTTTGAATCTCTTTGGGAAATTGAATCAGCTTCTGCAACAACAGGCGCTCTTCTTCATTCCCCAGAGAGGCGAAGTCCGCATCCCGGATATGGCCTGTAGTAGCGGCAGCTTTGGCCAGGATCCCGTGAATACGCGCATAGGCGTACTGGCAGTAGGGGCCGGTAAAGCCGTCGAAGGATATGGACTCTTTAGGATCGAAGTGGATACTCTGGGTAGGCCGGACCCGCAACAGGTAGAATTTGAGGGCCCCCACGCTGATTTTGGCCGCCCGCCGGTTTCTCTCCCGGGGTGATAATTGATTTGCGGGATCACGTTTGCGGATCTCCTCCACGGCCAATTGATGCATGGCTTCAATGAGATCGTCGGCGTCAACGATTTTCCCCTCCCGGGACTTCATCTTTCCCTCCGGCAGATACACCATGCCGTAAGACAGATGGTAGCAGTCTTTGGCCCATGCGTACCCCAGGGAATCCAGGATTTGAAACAGGCACTTGAAGTGGTGCTCCTGTTCACTGCCCACCACCCATATTGAAAAATCCAGTCCCTGCTCCTCGACCTTCAACACGCTGGTGCCAATATCCTGGGTGATGTACAGACTGGTGCCGTCGGGCCGCATGATGGTCACCCTTTTGGGCTCCCCGTCTTTGTCGGTTCCGAAGGCCTTCTCCGGCAAGAAGAAGACGGTATTGTCGTTTTCATCCCTGGTGAAGACCCCGCGCTGCAGACCGTCCATGACGATATTCCGCCCCAGGCGATAGGTATCCGACTCGTAGTAGATGATATCGAATTCCAGCCGGAACCGGCGGCAGGTTTGGTCAAAACCATCATAGACCCAGTTGTTCATGGTTTCCCATAGGTTGACGGTTTTGCTGCGGCCGGCCTCCCAGTCCTGGAGCATGGCTTGAACCTCCCTTTCGAGGCGGGGGTCTTTCTCGGCCTCCAGGGCATAGCGGACATACCACTTGCCCACGAAATGGTCACCCTTCATGCCTTCGGATTCAGGAGTGGCGCCCTGGCCCCACCGCTGCCAGGCCAGCATGCTTTTGCAGATGTGAACCCCCCGGTTATTGACCAGGTTGGCCTTAACCACGTCATGCCCGGTGGCGGTGAAGAGGTTGGACACGGCCATGCCCAGGGCCCCGTTTCGCAAGTGGCCCAGGTGGAGGGGTTTATTGGTATTGGGGGATAGGTATTCCGTCATCACCCGTCTGCCCCGGCCCTGCTCGGAGCTCCCATAGGCATCGGTTTCGTCGATGATATCCAGGCAGGTTTTTCTGAAAAGCAGGTCGGTATCAAGGGTTATATTGAGATAGGGCCCCACCGGGGTCGCGCTCTTAATGGTATCATCCGGCTGGATATGTGCCCCTATTTTTTGGGCAATCCGGGCCGGGGATTGTTTGAACTGCTTGGCCCATTCGAAACAGGCCACGGCGATATCCCCCATTTGAACCTTGGGGGGGAAGACCAACTCGATCCGGTCGGGTGTGTGGCCAAAAACCGCCGTGGCGGCCGCAGCGATGCTTTTTTTGACGGTTTGCATCAGGTTTTCAACGGACATGGATTTTTCCTTTTATTTTTATTACCAGGCTGATTAGCAGCCTCATGAAAAGAAGTCAATGGAGCTGATTTTAAAAACCGGATGGTTTTAGAAATATAATGCGGAGCTTTTGTCGGGCGTGATGCTTTTCTTTTTTCCCGGTTAAGTGTAATCTTGTTTTATGAAATTCATACACACAGCCGATATTCATTTGGACAGTCCGCTTCATCGCCTGGAGGCATATGAGGGGGCCCCCGTGGCGGAAATCCGTCAGGCCTCCAGGCGCGCCTTCGAGAACTTAATCGACCTTGCCCTTGGTGAAGGCGTTGATTTTGTGTTGATCGCCGGCGATCTGTTCGATGGCGACTGGAAGGACTACAACACAGGTCTCTATTTCGTCCGCCAAGTGCGGCGGTTATACGATGCCGATATCCCCGTGTTCATCGTTTCCGGAAATCACGATGCGGCCGGGCAGGTTACCAAAACGCTCCCTTACCCCGACAACACCCACGTGTTCTCCCCCGGAAAACCCGAGACCAAAACCATGGATGCGCTCAAGGTGGCCGTCCACGGGCAAAGCTTTGCCAAGCCGGCGGTAACCGACAACCTGGCTGTCCGCTATCCCGAACCGGTGCCTGGATATTTCAATATCGGATTGCTGCACACCAGCCTCACCGGCAGGGAAGGGCATGAAAACTACGCCCCCTGTTCGCTGGAAGATCTGCAAAACAGAGGGTACGATTACTGGGCCCTCGGGCACGTGCATCGGGCCGAAGTCGTCACCCAAGATCCTGCGATTGTATTTCCCGGCTGTATCCAGGGACGCCATATCCGTGAAACCGGGATCAAGGGGTGTGTTCTGGTTACCGTGGAGGAGGGCCTGCTCCCTGAGCTTGAAACGCGCCCCCTGGACGTGATCCGGTGGGAGGAAATTAACCTGGACGTGACCGATGCCGACAGTGAGCGGGCCTGTCTCGATCGACTTGCCGAGGCCCTTGAAACCGTAACCCATGAGCACGACCCGCTGCCGGTTATTGCCCGGGTCATATTTATGGGGGAGCCGGAGCCGCAGGTTCATGCTCAGATTAGCGGAAATCTCGAATACTGGCGGGAAGCCGTTCGGTCTGCGGCCCTGACCCGGCAGGGTGAGCGTGTGTGGGTTGAAAAAGTAAAAGTGTTGACCCGGCCGAAGCCCACTACGGAAACGAAACCCATGGCACCCGGCCCCATTCTGGAACTGGCGCAACTGGTTGCGGATCTTAAGGCGGATGACGACAGCCTGCTGGCGCTCGGGAATGAACTTGAGGTTTTATTCCAGAAACTGCCGGTCGAGTATCGTCAGGGTGAGGATGCCCTGCGGATCGACGATACCGAGGGTTTGCGAAAAATTGTCGATCAGGCGAAAACCATACTGATGATGAAGCTGGCGAAGGAGGCCGCAGACGATGAGAATCCTTAGCCTTAAGCTGATTGCCTACGGGTCTTTTACGGATACAACCCTGGATTTCACGGGGGACGGAACCGGCTTTCACATTGTTTACGGCCCTAACGAAGCAGGAAAAAGCACGGCCCTGGCGGCTCTGAGACATCTGCTCTTCGGGATACCCCTGCGCGCAACAGCCGGGTTTCTGCACCCGTACGCCAACCTGCGTATTGGCGGCCGGCTGGTGAAAAGTGATGGAACTTCAATTGAGTTTGTGCGCCGCAAGGGCCGCGGCAAGACGTTGCGCGATAAGGACGACCAGGTCGTTCTGGACGATGAAGTGTTGATTCCTTTTCTGGGCGGGTTGAATCAGGAGGTGTTCCAACAGATGTTCGCCATTGGACACCAGGAACTGGTTAAAGGTGGTGAAGAAATTATCTCCGGGGCCGGCAGCGTGGGGGAATCCCTTTTTGCAGCCGGGGCCGGTCTGATTCAGCTTCAGGCTACCCGTAAAGATCTTGATGCGGAGTGCAGTGCCCTTTTTAAGCGGGGCGGTTCAAAACCGGTAATTAACAAAACCCTTGCAGCCCTGAAGGAAACCGGCAAAGCGCACAAACAGGCTTTGCTGCCGGCCAGGACCTGGAAGGACCATGATCAGGCTCTGCAGGAAGCCCGGCGGCGCCTGGAAAGCATTCACCAGAAACTCTCGGAGCTGAAACGGGAAAGCGGCAAACTGGAACGTATTGATAAAGCTTTACCCCTGATTGCGCGCCTAAAGGAAGTCGAAACCGAACTAGCGGCTTATCGAGACATACCGCGGCTGCCCGAAGATTTTGGGGAAAAGCGACGTAAGGCCGCCAATGATCTCGAAATTGCCGGCAATGATTTGACCCGCGCCAAAGCCACCTTTGAGAAACTGAAAGACCAGGCGGAAACGATTTCGGTGCCTGAAAACATTATCGGGAATTCGGAACTTATCGAAACCCTGCAGCACGACCTCGGCAGTTATCGAAAGGCTCAAAAAGATCGCCCCGGGCTTGAAGCCCGGATGAGGACCCTGGCCAGGCAGGTCTCGGAAAAACTGTCCGAAACCGCACTCGGTGATGTTGACGAACAAAACAAGGGCCTGAAGTTGCCTCCGTCAAAAGTTGGTGAAATCCAGGAGTTGAACAAAACCTTCGAGCGCCTGACAACCCGGCGGGAATCAGCCGATGAGCGTCTGCGAAAGCTGGAGACCCAGATCGGTTTTCTGGAGACCCAGAGGGCCAAGCTGGCTTCTCCGGTGAACGTGGCTGCCCTCAAAGCCGCCATTCACGCGGTGCGGGGGGCCGGTCCGGTAGAGAAGCGGCATTCCGAACTGCTTTTAGATATAGCCAGCCGCGAAGAAGCGCTGGATATCGCTCTGAAGCGTCTACCTCTTTGGTCGGGCACCCGTGAAGCGTTGGATACCGTCCGGAGTCCTTCCATGGAGAGCGTCAACCGTTTCGAGGAGACGTTCACTGCATCCTGGCGCCGGATCGAAAAGCTGCGGGATGAACACCAGGCAGTTGCACAGGAGGTCTCCCAGGTACAGGCCGAGCTGAATGCTATCCGGTTAGCCCAAAAAGTGCCGGCCGAGTCCGACCTGGAGCGAGCGCGGTCTGTCCGGGGAGACGGTTGGAGCCTTGTACGTTTGAAACTTGAGGGCAGTGAACCGTCCACTGAAGATCTCAACACATTCACTGGTCAGTTTAATGGGGACTTGGTCCTGCCGGATGCGTTTGAAAAGAGCGTTGAACATGCGGATCACATTGCAGACCGTCTCAGGCGGGAAGCCGAGCAGGTCAGCCGCAAGGGTGTACTGGAATCCACAAAACACCAACACGAAGAAAAGCTGAAGACACTTGAAAAAGACCTGGTCGCCGCCCGGACCGGGCAGGCCGGGCTTGAAGCCGAGTGGCGGCAGCGCTGGGAAACGATCAGAATTGGGCCGCTGTCGCCCAGGGAGATGCGTCCGTGGCTTGCAGATGTTCAGTCCATCCGGGAAAAAATGGCCGCTATCCGTGCCGAAAAATCTAAAGCTGAAACCATAGCCTCGGAAATCGATGTCATGAAAACCCTCCTGGTTCAGGTTCTCTCCGAATTCGGAAAAACAGCGGCTACAAGCGATCCATTGTCCAAGCTGGTTGGCCTCGGCACTACCTACGCGGAGTCCCAGGAGAAACTGCAATCCCAGATAGAAAAAATAGATACGGAACTTATAAATCGCCATAAAGAGAAAGAAGAAGTTGAAGCGGACCTCTCCGACCTGGAAGAAAAGCACTCCCAATGGGAAGGCCGGTGGGCCAAAAGCATGGCCGCAATCGGGGTTGACGCCGATATCGACCCGGCCGCGGCTATGATGATTATTGAAAACATCCGCGAGGCAAAAGCCTTGGCTGACGAGGCGGATGTCCTTAGAAAGCGCATTGAAGGCATCGATCGTGATGCAGACATATTCCGGCGGCAGGTGGGCCATCTTGTGGACACACTTGCCATGGAACTTGGCCAAGAGCCTCCGGAGAGGGCCGCAGTACTGCTCAACACCCGGTTAACCGAAGCCCGGAAGCTGCTGTCGGCGCAAAAAAGCATTGAGACTCAGCTGGCCGCGGCAAACACGGACAGACAGGATGCGGAGAAGCGGGTCGAGGACACTCGGACACTGCTTAATTCCCTTTGCCGTGAAGCACGCTGCAAAGAGCCGGACGAGCTCGAGCAGGTTGAAAAGCGCTCTCAAATCCGGCAGCAGTTAAACAGTCAGCGGGAAAGCCTCGAGACGCGTTTGCGGGAATTCAGCGCCGGTGCGACCGTGGGGGCCTTTATTGCCGAAGCGGGGCTGGTAAAGGCTGACGGCATCCAGCCTGAGTTGGAACGAATAGCGGGTGAAGTTAAAAAGCTGGAGCAGGAACGTTCGACACTGGACCAGACTATCGGAACCGAGAAGGGCGAACTGGCGCGAATGGACGGCAGCGCCAAAGCCGCCGAATATGCCGAAAAAAAACAGAGGCTGCTGGCAAACCTTGAGTCCCATGTTGAACATTACGTCCGCTTCAAAATCGCCGCGATTATCCTGGCACGTACCATTGAGCAATACCGTGAAAAACACCAGGGCCCCTTGATCAAGCGTGCCAGCGAGCTGTTTTCGCAAATGACCGCTAGATCTTTTAACGGGGTTAGAGCAGAGTACGATGAGAAGGACAATCCGGTTCTGGTAGGTATGCGGACCCCTAAAAACATTACTGTGCCGGTAGCGGGCATGAGCGACGGCACCGCCGACCAGCTCTATCTGGCGCTCAGACTGGCAAGTCTTGAACAATACCTTAGCCGTAACGAGCCGTTGCCTTTTATTGTGGATGATATCCTAGTGAGGTTCGATAATGAACGGTCAGCGGCTACGTTAAAGGTCCTTGCCGATCTGTCACAAAAGACCCAGATGATCTTTTTTACACACCACCGGCATCTTGTGGATCTGGCCCAAAAAAATGTCAATCCTGCAATCCTGAAGCAGCACGTGCTGGTTTAAAGCGCTGATTTGAAAAACGTGATCCAGCACGAGCATC
>CAZWGD010000051.1:0-9544 GCA_964633235.1 uncultured Desulfobacteraceae bacterium
CTATCTCGGCAAATACGAACGGCTACGGAATGTTCTGTTTTTTCTCGACCAAACCGACAGACTCACCACCCCAATCGAATGGATTGATATGAATAATCCGAATCGAATTGTGATCAGCCCCCAAGCCGGTTCAGCAGCATAAGCGGAAAGGGAGGTTTAGCGATGAGCCGCCATGATGAAATCATTGTCGGCCTGGATATTGGGACAACGAAGATATGTGCCGTTGTGGGGCAGGTCTCGGGGTCGCAAGTAAATATAATCGGTATCGGTACGCATCCCTCCATCGGATTGAGAAAAGGCGTGGTGGTGGATATCGAATCAACGGTACGGTCCATCAAAAAGACCATAGAAGAAGCCGAGATGATGGCGGGGGTCGATATCTCCGAAGTATACGCGGGGATTGCCGGAGGACATATCGCCGGTTTCAACAGCCGGGGCATTATCGCCGTGAAGGGACCGGAAATTACACCCCATGATGTGGCCCGGGTGACCGACGCCGCCCGTGCCATGGCCATCCCCGTTGACAGGGAGGTTATCCATGTGCTGCCTCAGGAGTATATCGTTGACGACCAAAAAGGCGTCCACAACCCCGTGGGTATGGCGGGTGTCCGGCTCGAGGCAAAGATCCATATCGTTACCGGAGCGGTTACCTCGGCCAGAAACATCATCAAGTGTGTCAATCGGGCCGGTTTGGATGTGTGTAAAATCGTGCTTGAATCCCTGGCATCGGGCAAGGCGGTTTTGGCCGATGAAGAAAAGGAGCTGGGCACCGCTCTGATCGACATCGGTGGGGGGACCACCGACTTGGCCATATTTTCCGGAAAAAGCATCAAGCACACCTTTGTACTACCCCTGGGGGGAGATAATTTTACCAACGATATCGCCGTGGGACTGCGCTCACCCCATCTGGAAGCCGAAAGAATCAAGGAAAAATATGGCTGTTGCGTAACGGATAATATCGGATCGGAAGAGATCATCGAGGTGCCGGGAGTGGGCGGCCGCAAGCCTCGCAAGCTGCCCCGCCAAATCCTGGGAGAAATCCTGCAACCCAGGATGGAGGAAATATTTACCCTGCTCAAAAGGGAAATCCGCAGACACGATATGGGGTATCTGCTAGCGTCCGGTGTGGTCTTAACCGGCGGGTCCGTGCTCTTGGAGGGTACCGTGGATATTGCCGAGGCCATTTTCGAGCTTCCCACGCGCTTGGGCAGGCCTCAGAATATTACCGGACTTGTAGAGGTGGTCAATAACCCGATGTATGCCACCGGTGTGGGCTTGGTGATGTACGGTGCCCAAAATAAGAGCAGGAAGGAGGATTTCAAAATTCGTGACCGCAATATTTTTGACCGTGTGATCGACCAAATGAAAAAATGGTTTAAAGATATCATATAATAACACACAATCGATGATGGGAGGTGGCAACATGTCATATTTGTACGTGGAGAACAACTCGGTGGCGAGGATCAGGGTGATCGGTGTGGGGGGCGCCGGGGGAAATGCGGTAAACAATATGATCGACGCCAAACTGCAGGGGGTTGATTTTATCGCCGCCAATACGGATGCCCAGGTTCTGAATCAATCCAAGGCTCCTGAAAAAATACAGCTTGGCGAAGAGCTTACTCAGGGTCTTGGCGCCGGTGCCAATCCCCAAGTGGGTGAAGAAGCCGCCAGGGAAAACGGGGAAGCTATTCGAAGCGCCCTAGAAGGCAGCAACATGGTGTTTATCACAGCCGGATTTGGTGGAGGAACCGGTACCGGGGCCGCACCCGTGGTTGCCGGGATATGCAAGGAGATGGGCGCCTTGACGGTTGCTGTGGTTACCAAGCCGTTTTCATTCGAAGGGCGGCGCCGCACCAAGGTGGCCGAAGAAGGCATCGAGGCTTTGAAACAGGTGGTGGACACGGTCATAACCATTCCCAACGACCGTCTGAGGGGATTTGCACCTAAGAATGCCAGGATGATAGATATGTTTAAGCAGGCGGATGAAATTTTGCTCCATTCCGTGAAAGGCATCACCGATCTAATCATGGTTCCGGGCCTGGTCAACCTGGACTTTGCGGATGTGCAAACCACCATGTCCAAAGCAGGGATGGCCATTATGGGTATTGGGGTCGCCAGTGGCGAAAACCGGGCGGTCAATGCCGCTGAAAAGGCCATATCGCACCCCCTGTTGGAAGACTGCTCGATTTCAGGTGCCAGGGGTGTGTTGATCAACATCACCTCCAGCAGTGACTTAACCATGGAAGAAATGGCGGCCGCTTCCGAGCGAATTTATGATGAGGTGGGTGAAGATGCCGATATCATTTGGGGAGCCGTGCTGGATGATGATGTGGGTGAAGATCTCTATATCACGGTCATTGCCACGGGATTCAGATCGGAACACGTTGCCGGTGTACTCCCCGCTAATCATTGCCAACCATTTCCCGATTCAAGGAGGAGTTTCCGGTCATCTCTTGTCACCAAGCCGAAAGACTTCAAGCCCAGAGGAAGGGTTCGGGATGTAACCCCCATGGACCTCAGCAAAGAAAAAGGGGTTGACGGACCGACGATCATCCTGAATAGGGATAAGACCGAAAACGGCCCTAGGGTGTCACCCCCGGGATATAAGGGGCTGATTGTGGATGGAGATGATCTGGACATCCCCACTTTTTTACGGAAAAAAGCTCAGTAGTCGGCTTGTTTGATTACCGGCCTGATGCCATAATCCGATGCCATGACCCGATACCATGGGCAGGTACCCTGAACGGTTCGGTTTCATGAAACGGATGGCTAAAACCATGGTCCCCTGGGTGTTGCTGTTAAATGAGGGTAAGGAAAACCGTCACAGCCTATCAGCAGGTTACCGAATCCGAGATCGGTACGATTCGTAAATCCTGGAAGGCCCGTATTCGCGTTTCCCTGGTTTACCCCAATCGGTATCAGGTGGGCATATCCAATCTCGGTTTTCAGGCGGTTTATCAACTCTTGAACAATATGACCCATGTGGTCTGCGAGAGGGCGTTTCTGCCAGAAATCAGCGACAGGGCCTGGAAGAAGATAAGATCGCTTGAGTCAGGCAGACCTTTGACTGATTTTGACCTGATTGCGTTTTCCGTTTCTTTTGAGAATGATTTTCTTAACCTCCTGACCGTTCTGAAACATGCCGGTATCCCCCTAAAGGCGGAGGATCGCAACACCTCCCATCCCATGATCATCGCCGGAGGGGTGGCCTGCTTTATCAACCCGGAACCCATCTCCCCTTTTATAGATGCAATCCTGATCGGTGAAGCCGAAGCCGTGCTGCCCGGGTTCATGGCCGCCTACACCCCAACCCGCCATCGCCGATCCTTATTACAGCACCTGGCCCGCCATGTACCGGGAGTTTATGTGCCGGCGTGTTATCACGTGCGATACAACCGAGACGGCACTCTCAAGGCTTTCGACGCTCGAGGAGATTACCCACTGAAAATCAGGCGGATGGTTCTCAGGGATCTGAACCGCCTCCCTACCCACAGCACCATCCTGTCGCCCCACACGGCGTTTAACCGCACCTTCCTGATCGAGGTGGGAAGAGGATGCCCGCACGGCTGCCGTTTCTGTGCCGCCGGGTACGTATACCGCCCCCCCCGCTTTCGTAACCTATCCCAGTTGAAAAGAAGCCTGGCTCGCGGACAGGCACTCACCCACCGTATCGGTCTTGTAGGCGCCGCCGTCTCCGATCTTCCCCATATCGGGGAGCTATGTAATCATAGCGGTGATTCCGTACCGCGTCTGTCCTTCAGTTCTCTACGGGCCGACGCCCTCACCCCCGAAATGGTCCAGCTTTTGAAGAGCAGCGGCGTGAAAACCGCCACCATAGCACCGGATGCCGGATCGGAGCGTATGCGCCGGGTGATTAATAAGGGCCTCTCCGAGGCACAGATTATTTCGGCCGTGGAGACCCTGGTCCGATGCGGAATTCCCAACCTAAAACTCTATTTTATGACGGGGCTGCCCACGGAAACCATGGAAGATATAGAGGCCATCATTCTATTGTGCCGTCAGATAAAGAAGGTGTTTTTACAAGCAAGCCGACCGCATAGACGTATAGGACAAATTACGGTCAGTGTGAACTCCTTTATCCCAAAACCGGTGACGCCGTTTCAATGGTCGGCAATGCATGATCCGACCACCTTAAGAAAAAAGATCAAACTGATCCGGGCCGGTCTAAAGGGCCAACCCAATGTCAGGGTGCACGCCGAAGATCCAAGGCGGTCTCAAATCCAGGCCATACTCTCGCGGGGAAACCGCCAGGTAGCCGCTCTATTGGATTTGGCCTGCCAACATAACGGAAATTGGGCCCAAAGCCTGAAGGAAACTCGCCTAAACACCACCCTGTATACCCAGCGCGAAATCAACGAAGACGAGCTCCTGCCGTGGGACTTTATTGACCACGGGATTAAGAAGTCGTTTCTGCTACGGGAATACCGCAAGGCCCTGGACAATCGCCTTAGCGCCCCCTGCCCTATGGAGGCTTGCACGACCTGCGGTGTGTGCGTGGCGGATTCTGAATAAAATATGCTTGAAAGCAGACAGGCATTGTGGTAGTTCGGTATACCTTCCGGATTGAACCCGCTTATAGGATAATGAACTGAAAGGATATATGGCGCCATGGCTTCAAAAAAAGAACTGTGGATAGCTTACGGCTTGGCAATTTATTTACTGTTGGTAGGCGTTTTAAGCTATGCGGCCTTTCCTGCGAAAACGCCGGCGGAACCGGTTCGCAAGGTATTCACCAATGCGGCGGGCAAAGTGCTGTTTGACCATAAAACCCATGCCTCCGCGGACGGATACAGCCTTTCCTGCGCTGACTGCCATCACCATTTCGAAACGGATGATATGGACATCCGGCCATGCGCTGAATGCCACCAGGCCGCCGCAGATACGGAATCAGCTTCGGAAACGTGTGGTGACTGCCACGACATGGAAGAGATTGAAGATCATGAAGTGATGCCACGGGTTGATGCTTTTCACAACCAGTGCATCACCTGCCACAAGGATTTTGGCGCTGGCCCGGAGGAATGCTCAATTTGTCATATGAGATAGCCGACAAGGGATCGACCAGCAACGCCGGATGCAGACGGGGACTTGATCCAGGAAAAGGGATAAATCATGTTAAAAAGATCATTTTTCGGCTTGGTAAAACCGAGGATTACATATGCGGCATCCAGGGGAGCCATCCATGAGCCGATCGCGATTTCAACACCGGACAAGATATCGCTTCTCTTTGAAACGGCTTCCGGTGAAAAGAGGGAGATGGCTCTGCAGGTCGGTGATACCGTCAAGACAGGCCAACGGCTGGATGTACTGAAAGATTCTGAAAACGCACTAATATCCACCGCATCGGGGTCGGTAACCGCCATCTCTCCCTACCATGGCGACTACGGTCGTTTTTTCACGGCCGTTAACATAGCGGTGGACCCCAAAGAGGTCGAGGACGATAGCTTCAAGAAGGCCTCAGAAAATCCCACCCTGGATACCTTAAAGCGATACCTTTCCGATGTTCCGGGCGCTCCTCCGCTTTCAACCCTTACGGTTTCGGAAAAGCCCGTTGATACTATTCTGATTTCGGGGGCGGATAGCGACCTCTGTGTTTCCACCCAACAGTATGTGACCAAATCTCGGTTTCACGATCTGGCCAAGGGGATTGATATTTTGAGACATACCACGGGGATAGAAGATATCATCCTGGTGGTGCATAGGGAATTCCTGCAGGGATACGGAGAAATAGATGCTCGGGTAATGGCCGTAGCGGCTGAATATCCGGCAGCCAATCCCTGCCTGATGATGCACGACCTCCTTGGGCGAACGGTCCCTGCCGGAAAGAGTATTGAAGATATGGGGGTCTGCTTCATGCAAGCCGAAGCCGCGGCGTCAATCGGACAAGCATTTGATACCGGACGCATCCCCACAACAAAAATCGTAACCCTTATCCAGAAAGACGGCATGCGGAACCTGGTGTCGGCGAGGATCGGAACACCGATTGGGGCAATTTTCAAACAGTTCAACGTCATGCCGGACAATCATGACCGGATTATATTCGGCGGCCCATTTACGGGAATGGCCGTCTACACCGAGGATCATCCTGTACAACCGAATACGGATGCCATCATGGTGCAAGACGGTGGGGAAATCGTACCGGTCTCCGATTACCCGTGCGTGAATTGTGGCGAATGCATCCGCATGTGTCCCGCCCATGTCCCCGTTGACATGCTGGTACGGTTTCTCGAGGCGGGTCTATACGCCGAAGCGGCCGATGAATACGACCTTTGCTCGTGCATTGAATGTGGTTTATGCAGCTATGTCTGCATATCAAAGATCCCCATTTTCCAATACATCAAGCTGGGAAAATACGAACTGGGCCGGATCAACTCAGCGGAGGCAGCCAATGAATAAAAAATTCATCGTTTCCCATGCACCGTTTATTCATAATCGCAGCAGCATATCCGAACGCAACCGGCATATTTTCCTGGCCGCTCTGCCCGCGGTCTGTGTCGGTATGTTTCAATACGGTATACCGGCACTGGCGGTTGTGAGCCTGTCCATTTCTTCGGCGATCATCTGGGAACTGCTGATCAATAGAATCACCAAACATGCCATTACCATTGGTGACGGAAATGCCGCTCTTATCGGTCTGCTGTTTGCCATGCTGCTGCCCGCCACGGCGCCCTGGTGGCTTGTGCTCATCGGAACTTTTGTGGCGGTCATTGTCGGAAAATACATCTTCGGCGGTATCGGGAGCAACCCGTTCAATCCGGTGGTGGTTTCCGTCGCCATACTGATGGTGTCCTGGAAAGGCTATTTCGATTTTAATGAGGCCCTGATGCATTACGATTTCGACTTTCCCATGGTCTATCCCTTGGCCGCTCTTAAGCATTTAGGCCCTTCGGCCATAGAGGACTTCAGCCTCGGGGGACTGTTGCTGGGGAAACAGTCCGGCGGCATCGGCGCCACATTTGGCCTGGGACTGATTGTGGGCGGCCTTTACCTTATTATAAGGGGGTTTATCCGCTGGGAGATTACAGCATCTTTTTTGGCAGGTATTATCCTCACCGCCATCATTTTCAATATGGTGGACCCCTCGCGATTCGCCGGCCCCGGTTTCCATATGCTCACAGGTTATACCCTCATCGGGGCCTTTTTTCTTGCCACTGAAGAATCATCATCCCCCGTCTCCTTTGTCCCTATGCTGATTTACGGCGCTTGCGGCGGGGTGATGACCATTCTGATACGCAATATCGGCGCCTGGATTGATGGCGTCGTCCTAGCCATACTGATCATTAATCTCCTTAACCCGCTTTTGGACAAGATCAGACCAAAAGCCTTGGGAAAGGTGGTTTAGAAAATGCGCGAAATGATAAAAATGGTGGTTGTCCTAACGGTATTATGCGCCTTCTCGGGCGGTTTGCTGGCCGCGATCCGAAACGGAACCATGGATCAGATCGAGAACCAACAGCTGAAATTTGTAAAAGGCCCGGCGATCAAAGATATTTTCAAGGGCGCTTCCAACGATCCCATTTTAGACCGGTTTAAACTGATGGACGGAGAGGTCGGCCGAAGCTTTTTTATCGGTAAGTTTGAAGGCCAGGCGATGGCTGTGGCTCTCGAGAGCTTTGGAAAGGGCTATGGCGGCGATGTGGGCGTAATGGTGGGAATCAATATGGATGAGAACAAAATCCTGGGTGTCGGTGTCACCACTCATGCCGAAACACCCGGGATGGGCGCCCGTGCCAAAGAAGATCCCAGTTTCGCCGCCCAATACGTGGGCCTGCCTATTGACGAACCCATAAAAGTGTCCGATGACGGCGGCCAAATCAATGCTATCAGCGGGGCCACGATTACATCCAGAGCCGTTTCCGCTGCGACTACGGAAGCCTGCGAGATATACGCGAGACTGAAACCTCAGATTACTGAAAAAATAAAAAGTATGCATGGGGAGTAACCATGGCCAAGTCTATTGCCCAGGAATTTGTTAAAGGTTTATGGGAAGAAATCCCACCGTTTCGGCTGGTGCTGGGGCTTTGTCCGGTACTGGCCGTTACCAAAACAATGGAAAACGGTATCGGAATGGGTATGGCGACGACCTTCGTCCTGGTTTGTTCCAATATTCTGGTAGCATTGTTGCGAAATGTCATTCCTCCCAAGGTAAGAATCGCCTGCTTCATTATCATTATCGCCACCTTTGTTACGGTTGTCGAACTTGTTATGCAGGCTTACACTTACCCACTATTTCTCAAGCTCGGTATTTTCATTCCGCTGATTGTCGTCAATTGCATTGTCCTGGGCCGTGCCGAGGCCTTTGCCTATAAAAAGGGTATTTTGGCATCAACGGCCGACGGACTGGGCATCGGCATTGGATTTACGTTGGCCCTGGGCGCTCTGGGATCGATACGTGAACTTTTCGGAACCGGAGATCTGACCATTTGGGGAAATGTAGCCTTTTTTAATGTTTTCGGCCCCAACTTTCAACCCTTTACCTTTATGGTCGAAGCACCGGGTGCATTTGTATGTCTTGGACTGATGTTGTGCATCATGAACCTTGTGGAAACTAAATAGGAGCCGATTCATGGGCGATTATATGGTTCTTGCCGTAAGCTGTATCTTAATCAACAATATCGTTCTGGCCCAGTTTCTAGGCAACTGCCCCTTCCTGGGCACATCCAAAAAGATGGAAACTGCAGTTGGGATGGCCATGGCCGTGGTTTTTGTGCTTGTACTCGCAGGTATTGCCACTTGGTTGATCAACACATTCATTCTGGAAAAATTCGAATTGCAGTATTTGCGGACCATCGCCTTTATTCTCATCATTGCCTCCTTGGTTCAGTTCGTTGAGATGTTTCTTAAAAAAAGTATCCCGGCCCTCTATGCGGGGTTGGGGATCTTTTTACCACTGATCACAACCAACTGTGCCGTTATGGGTGCCTGCCTGATCAATATCAATGAAGAGTATAGCTTCATGCAGGCTTTAGTGGCATCCTTTTCCTACGCCATCGGTTTTGGACTCGCCCTTATTCTATTTGCCGGCGTCAGAGAACGAATCCTTCTGGCCAGGGTGCCGAAACCGCTCCAGGATACATCCATCGCGCTGGTTACTGCAGGCATCCTTTCACTGGCATTTTTTGCGTTCAAAGGAATGGTATAGTTTTTATTGACAAGCGCATACTCAGCGGTTAGAGGGTGGGCTTGATCTGCAGGCCGGATGGCAGCTTGACGGACGGATAGCCATCATTGTAGAAGTAGCCCATTTCGGAATCGGGGATGACGATACCGAATGTCACTGGGTCAGTACTGGAATGAAGAGGGTAATTTTCAAGTTACGATTACCAAACATCCCATAAGGAGAACGAATATGTCAGATTGGGAACCGAAAATTATCAGTTTTTTATGCCATTGGTGCAGCTATGGTGCTGCGGACCTCGCCGGCGTCGGACGGATGGAATACCCACCCAGCATCAGGGTCGTCAGGATTCCATGCACGGGGCGGATGAGCCCCAAATTCGTCCTGGCCGCCTTTCGAGAGGGTGCC
>CAZWGD010000052.1:0-2229 GCA_964633235.1 uncultured Desulfobacteraceae bacterium
GACAGGGAACAATACGCCCTAAACTTCAATGATAAAAATCAGAATCACCGGTCGCCGGCCGATAGCGAAAAAGAAATACTGCCGCAGGGCCGTGCGCATTCTGGTGCGTATTCTTTCCACACGGTCCACGGCCTCCGGTGAAATTTCATCCACAATTTCCAAAACAACACACTGGGCATCCTCCAGAAGATGCCCGGTTTCCGATTCAAAAACAAAGCCTTTGGAGACAATTTCCGGGCCGTAAATAATGATGCCCGTCTCCTCATCCAGCGCCATGGTAACGGCCACCAGACCGTCCTGGGCCAATATGCGCCTTTCCTTCAGTACGGAGCGTCCTACGTCCCCAACCCCCTTGCCGTCGATGAGCACCCGTCCTGTAGGAATGGTTTCGAGGATCCGCCCCCCGTGGTCGTCAAAGGTGATGACCTGCCCGTTTTCCGCCAGGAGGATATGATCGCGGGGGATGCCGACCTCTTCGGCTAAGCGGGCGTGCAGGGTCAAATGCCGGTATTCTCCGTGCACCGGAATAAAGTATTTAGGCTGGGTCAGCCGGATCATCAGCTTAAGCTCTTCACGAAAGGCATGGCCGGACACATGAATGTCCGATATTTTCTCATAAATAACGTCTGCACCTAGACGGTACAGGTCATTAATGATCAATGTGATGGCCTTTTCATTGCCAGGAATGAACTTGGAAGAAAGGATTACCGTATCGTCGTTCTTAATCTTGATCTGAGAATGGATGCCACCGGCCATGCGGGCCAGGGCCGACATGGGTTCACCCTGGCTTCCCGTAGTGATGATGATGATTTCATCATCCATGTAATCGTTGGCATCGGTGATATCGATTTCCATGCTGGCCGGCACGCGGAGAAAATTGAGTTTTTTAGCGATTTCAACGCTCGCCTCCAGGCTTTTGCCGTTAAAGGCCACCTTTCTACCGATGGTGGCGGCGATGTCGACAATCTGCTGAATCCGGCCGATGCTGGATGCAAAAAGGGCCACGATGATCCTTCCCCTGGCCTTGGTAGCGATGATGGAAAGGGTTTCACCGATTTTTTTTTCGGAGATGGTATAGCCCTCTTTTTCCACATTGGTGGAGTCGGATAAAAGGGCCAGCACCCCTTCGCGGCCGCACTGGGCAAAACGATTGACATCGGTTTCGATGTTGTCGGCGCAGTCATGGCTGATCTTGAAATCCCCCGTGTGAACCACCAGGCCAATCGGGGTTCGAATCACCAGGCCGACACCATCAACCACGCTGTGACTGACCCGTATGAATTCCAGCTCGAAGATGCCCAGCTTCAGGGTTTCACTGGGTGAGATTTCATACATGGGGATTGAAAGGGGCACGTTGTGCTGAAGCAGCTTTTTGCGTACCATTTCCAGCGTAAAAGACGTACCGAAGACCGGTGCGTTCACATGCCTGAGCAGGTAGGGGAGAGCGCCGATATGATCCTCATGGGCGTGGGTGAGAATGATGCCGCAGATCTGAGTGGGATGTTGTTGCAGGTAGGTCATATCCGGGATGACCAAATCCACGCCCAGCATATAGTCCTCCGGAAACATCAGGCCTGAATCGACGATAAACATGGAGTTGCCGTACTCAAAGACCATCATATTCAGGCCGATTTCACCCCATCCCCCCAGAGGAACTATTTTCAGCATCAGACTACGCTCCCTCGCCGTTCATAAAAGACCTCGGAGATCACCCGGTGGACCTCGTCCATCAAATCGTTCCTGGTCTTACGGGTGTAGTGGCCGCTTTCAATCGACGGTAGAATTTCGAGGGAGACATCCCCTGGGCAAACCCGCAGGCGGGTTTTGGGCATGATCCGACGGGTCCCGCGGATGACGGCCGGAAGAATGGAAACTCCGGAATCGACCGCCAGGACAAACCCTCCGGCCTTGAAAGGGGCAATGGATGCTTTCTCGTTGCGCGTACCCTCGGGGAAAATGACCACCGAGGAGCCCTTTCGTATCGTATCGGCGGCCGCCTTCAGGCTCATGAAAGCGGATTTGCGATTGGAACGATCGATACTGATATACCCCACCCGCCGCATGGCCAGGCCCAGGAGCGGAATCTTAAATAATTCGGCTTTGGCTAGCCATCTGAACTGCAGGGGAAGGTGGGCCAGCAGGACCGGTATATCTAATTGGCTTGAATGATTGAGCATGCAAATATAAGTTTTTGACGGCTGGCTATGTTCCAGGCCGGTGACCGTGACC
>CAZWGD010000052.1:2239-9494 GCA_964633235.1 uncultured Desulfobacteraceae bacterium
GTATGCGGCTGACAAACAGGATGGATCGGGCCCATAGGCGGGCAATAAGGTGGGGCAGGTTTCCGCTCGTGGAAAAAAATGACAGGACAATGACGATAATGCCGCCGACGCATGTGGCAACCACAACCCACAGGATGATTAACAGGGTTCGAATCATAACCTTACCTTATCGCCGGGCGAGACCCTATATGGAAATATCAAGCTCGGTGAAGATGGCGTCCATCTTATCCATCAGCCATGTTCGCTGGGAGTTGTCGGCATAGCCGATACAGTCACAGCGGACACGCTGGGCCGAACGAACCAGGAGTTCGGCTGAAACCCGGCTTTCTTCCAGTTCAACGGCAAAGTAGAACGGCCGGCATTCCCGATGTTTAGCCTGGACCCTGCCCATCAGTCCCTGTTCAAGCTCTATCCAATAGATCCCCGGTATGGGGGAGGCGGTGAATTTTTTATCCAGATAGGTTTTGACTTTTTGGTAGTCGGTTAATCTCAATTCGTCGATGACGTACTGCTTCATGGCGGCGAAAAGTAGCACAGTTCACCCATAGGCGCAAGGGGAATGTGGCCGGTAGGCACGGTCTCTTCAAAAGCGCGCTTAGACATAATGGTTGACAGATAATACCGAGCGGCCCGGAAGGCTGAGGATTTGAACCCGCAAAAAATCACCATGGGCTCCGACGAGCAACCTGGGGGCTCATTCTCACCCATGATAATTTTTTGATAGCTACCCGGAAAGCCCCCAAAAAAGATCTGCCATCCTTGCAGACGTGGGTTATGTTGGATGTTGTTGAACATAAACCCCAACACAGAGCCAAAACCAAGGAGGCAGGCCATGAGGCCATGAGTAATCATAGCATATTTACGTGAGTAATCATAGCATATTTATCGGTATGGATGTCCATAAAAATTCCATCGATATCGCCATCGCCCAAGCGGGCCACGACGGCAAAGTACGTCACTACGGGCACGTAGACGGCAGCTTGTCGGCGCTGGATAAAGCGGTCAGAAAGCTCGACGGCAAAGGCCGCCGGCTGCATTTTGTTTACGAAGCCATGCGGTACCCGGTAGCCGGCAATCAACGCAATCACGATCTGAGACCCTATGATGATCCTGGGATGACCCGGCGGGCATGATGGTCACGGTGAATTCCGGGACAATTTTTTGTCGATTTTCACCATGGCGTCAATAAACGCTTTGCGACTTCGGGCGGCATAGCGGTTATAAGTATGCATGTCCTGGAATAGCTGCCAGGTGTCATGGGACACCACCTCCAGGGTATGCAGCAGGCGTTGATACCCTTCGGTATCGATTTCAAGGGGCATAGAACCAAATTCCGACAGGGATCTGCCGATAAAGTGGGTGAGCGCCAGGCTGACGGCGATCTGACGGTCGTGGATATCGGGCGTGGTCTCAATGGTTACCAGGCCTTTTGAGGCCAGATAGGTCTTGATCTTCGCATACCTCCGGGCGTCGATACGGATTGGGCAGAGGACGATTTTGCAGCCCTTGAGTGAGTCGGAGGCACTGTCCGGTCCGAACATGGGATGGGTAGCCAGAACCGGGATATGGGGCGGCAGCAAAGCCTTCATCCACCGCACGGGGCGTTCTTTGACCGAGCAGACATCCACAACCAGCGTCTTATTAGAAATCAACGGGTTGATGCGGGCCAAGACAGACTTCATGGTGGAAATGGGGACGCCGAGAATAACCACATCTTGGGAACATACCTGGGGCAGAGATGCCGGCACAGAGCCGGTTTGAAGGATCTCTTGGGAGCGGTCGTTTCTGCTGTACACGAGCACGGAGAAATCTTCAGCCAGATAGCGGCCCATCAATCGGCCGAACCTGCCGAATCCCAAAATGCCAATGGTTGTGGCCATTACGCCTCTCTCATGTTGAATGACGGAATTGTTGCTGTAAGAGCATATCAGCAATGGTAAGGGCCGCCATGCTTTCGACGATGGGGACCGCCCGGGGGACGACACAGGGGTCGTGGCGTCCCTTCGCCTCCAGGATGACATCATTTCCCTGAAAATCCACTGTTTTCTGGGGCAGACCGATGGTGGCGGGCGGCTTGAAGGCCGTTTTAAACACCACGGGCTCCCCGTTGGAGATACCCCCTTGAATGCCGCCGCTGAAATTGGTTCGCGTGCCCAGCCGCTTCCCTCTACGCATGAAAGCGTCATTATGGCGGGACCCGGTCATGCGCGTTCCCGAAAACCCGGAGCCGATTTCGAAACCCTTGGCGGCCGGGATAGAGAGCATGGCCAGGCCCAAGCGGGCCTCGAGCTTGTCGAACACCGGTTCTCCCAGCCCGGGAGGTACATGGCGGCAGACACAGACCACGATTCCTCCCAGGGAATCGCCGGCGTCACGCACCTTTTCAATGGCGGCGATCATTTTGCGGGCACTGTCCGGATCAGGGGAGCGCACTGGAGTTTGATCCACCCGGTGCCGGGAAATGCGTGTCACGTCGACTTCGGGACCGCAAAGGGTTCCCACGGATTGTACCCAGGCAATGATCTCAATACCGCAGACTTCCGACAGGTATTTTTGGGCGACGGCCCCCGCGGCCACACGGCCGATGGTCTCCCTGGCGCTGGCCCGACCGCCGCCGCTTGCAGCCCGAATACCGTACTTCACCTGATAGGTAAAATCGGCATGCGAAGGGCGCGGTACGGCCCGCATGGTCCGGTAATCATCAGGCCGCTGATCCCTATTGGTTACCAAAAGGGCCACGGGCGTTCCCAGGGTTTTCCCGTTTTCCACACCAGATATGATGGATACCCGGTCCGCCTCGCTGCGCTGCGTGGCCAGGCGGCTCTGACCGGGGCGCCGACGGTCAAGTTGGGGTTGGATATCGCCTTCGTCGAGTTCAAGCCCCGCCGGGCAGCCGTCCAATACGGCGCCCACGCCTTTGCCGTGGGATTCACCGAATGTGGTGACACGCAAGAGGGTGCCGAAGGTGCTGGACATCTGGTTTACCTCCCCTGGGTTACGGATGCGGCTTTAGACCAACGTCGGGATTCATCTGGTCATACTGACCCTGGGAATGCAATCCCAGCATACGCATGACGCGGTCGCTGATCTCGGTGATACCTAAATGATCCGTATGGATTTCTCGATCCGCAGCCCCGCGATATAGCGGTTCTCGCCGGGACATGACTTCGCCGATTTCAGCCACGTTGTTTTCGGGGGTCAATGCCGGTCGGGAATCGGGCGTGAAACGATCTCCTTCCAGGCGTTGCCGGATGGTTTCCAGATCGGCTCTCAGCCAGATCCTGACGCCGGATGCGCCCATGGCGGAAACGTTTTCAGGATCCAGAACCACCCCGCCTCCCGTGGCGATCACCCGGCGCCGGCCCCCGCATACGGTTCTGACGATGCGCTTTTCTCTGCTACGGAAATAGGCCCATCCCCGGGCGGCCACTATGTCTCTGATGGTCATGTTTGCTTCTTCGACAATCATGGCGTCCGTATCCAGAAACGGACGGGACAACCGCTCGGCCAGGCGTCTCCCCACCGAGCTTTTTCCGGTGCAGCGAAAGCCGATTAAAAAAATATTCTCCATGGATACGCCCCATGGCCTGGTCAGTCGGCCAGATCGCAAAAAACCTGCCAGAAACCGGGAAATGATTTCCTGACGCAGTCCGGATTCCGAATGTACACCCCCGGGACGCGAAGGCCGGCCAAGGCGAAGCTCATGGCCATGCGATGGTCGTCATAAGTGTCGATCACGGCACCCCTCGGGCGTCCTCCGGTAACGAGCATGTTCCGGTCGGTGCAGGTGACGGTGATACCCATTTTTGCCAGCTCATGGGCCACGGCGGCCATGCGATCGCTCTCCTTGGCTTTCAAGTGGGCGATGTTGTGAATTTCCGTGACGCCTTCCGAAAACGCGGCTACAACTGCCAGGGTGGGCACCATATCCGGCATGGAGGACATGTCCACCTTGATGCCCCTCAATTTCGCCCCGCGAACAGCGGTGCCGCCGGCACACTCCCGAACCCGGCACCCCATCTCCGCCAGTACCTGCGAAAACCGGTGATCCCCCTGCCTGGAGCCTTTATTTATGCCGGCGACAATTATTTCAGCGCGGCTGATGGCGGCCGCGGCCCAGAAATAGCCGGCCTGGGAAGCGTCCGGCTCTACGCGAAAATCCATGGCTTGATAGGTCTGGTTGCCCGAAACCCGGAAACGGCGGTATCCCTCCCGGTCCACGTGAACCCCCAACCTCTCCATCACCTGGATGGTCATATCGACATACGGTCTCGAAACCGGACCGTGGGTGACGATGATATCAAAACCCTCTTGGGTATAGGGAGCGATTACCAGCAGGGCCGAAAGAAACTGGCTGCTGGTCCCGCAGTTGACCGTGAGGCGCCCTCCCTTGATGGAATCCGCACGTATGGTTACCGGCGGGCACCCATTTCCCCTGACGGAACGGGCATCGATCCCCACTTGGCCGAGGCTGTCCAGCAGGTCTTGAATGGGCCGTTCCTGCATGCGGTCGGTGCCGGTGATGGTATAAGTACCGGTGCCCAGAGCGGCCAGGGCCGTAATCAAGCGCATGGAGGTGCCGGAGTTTCCCAGGTAAATTGGTTCGGCACAGGGGGCCAGGCGTCCCCACGTTCCCTGTACGGTGATGCTGCCCTCCCGGGTTTGCATGCTTACACCCAGCTGCTGCAAACCTTTTCTGGTATGCCGGGTGTCTTCACTATCCAGGGCGTTTGTGATGGTTCCCGTACCCCCGGCCAGGGCGGTGGCTATCATAATGCGGTGGGTATAGGATTTAGAGCCTGGAACGGTTACGGTTTGATCGGTTATGTTTTTGGGTTTGATTTCAATCATGACGAGGGGTGCCGGCCCAAGATGGAGAGCACTGTGTTTTTCATAATATCCCTAGGGGCGGTCCTGCCTGTCCAGCGCTCGAATTGGAGTGCGCCCTGATGAACGAACATGCCGACGCCGTTGATTGTTCGGCAGCCCTTTTTTTCAGCGGTCAGCAGAAGCCGGGTCTTCAAGGGCGAATAAACCGCATCCATGACCACCATATCCCAGTTCAAATAGTCCTCGGGAACGGGCATAGCGTCCGGATGCGGTGACATCCCGACCGGGGTGGTATTGATGAGAAGATCACAGGGTGCGCGCTTGATTTCCGACCAGGGAACAAACCGGCCTCCCAAATCCTCGGCCAGGCATTCTCCCCTTTTCCAGGTCCGGTTGACAATGGTGACCCGTCCGCCCTCTCTGACAACCCCGAACCCCACGGCCCGGGCCGCGCCGCCGGCGCCTAAAATAACGGCCTGTTTTCCCCGGATGGGGGTGTGCTCCAGCAGGGCGCGGGCTGCACCGAGGCTGTCCGTGTTGTATCCGGACAGTACACTGTTGTGATTCGCAACCGTATTGACCGCTCCGATGGACGCTGCGTTTTCGTCCACGTGGTCAAGCACCTCCATCACCCTGACTTTATGGGGAATGGTTATGCTGGCACCGCGAATGCCCAGGGATTTCAATCCCCTAGCCGCCGGCCGGATGTCCGTCACCCGCAAGGCAACATAGACCCCGTTATATCCGGTGGCGGCAAAGGCGGCGTTATGCATGGCGGGACTTAGGCTGTGGGCCACGGGATCGCCCAGAACTGTGTATAAACGGGTGGCGCTGGTGATCATTTTTCCGTAATGGTTTCCTCGATTTTATGACCGAAATGGCGGCCGCTTTTTTCCAGAGCCACCAATACCTTTTCACCGGGAGTCAGTGACACGGCGGAAATCGGCCGGCCTTTCGGATTTATTAGGCGGATGGTCTCGGCGTTTTGCACGATGGTGGTGATCTCTTGATGATCAACCGCCGCGGTGACGAGCATCAAGGGGCGCTTTTCGATCTTTACGCGACCAATAGCGGCGGTAGTGACGCGGCCTTTATAATCCACGATCATCACCTGGTCGCCGGAGCAAAGCTCGGAAAGATAGCGGGTTTTCCCACCGGGAGTCCGTGTATAGGCATGCACGGCACCCGCATTGACCCGGAAGGGGCGGGGAGCGACATAGGGGTTCTCGATACTCTCCGCATGAACCAGAAACAGGGCGCCGCTGCTGTTACCCACCAGGATACCCTCACCAGTGGACATACAGGAGCAGGTATCGACGCAAACCCGATCTCCCATGCCTATAGGCCGCACCTCGACAATTTTTGCCGTTGTAAGGGAGATTTCATCCTCGGCTGCGGTGACCAGGGACAACACCTTGCGCAATTCACCTATGCCATGGGCATGGTAAAGGATATGTCCCACCCCCTTCTCCAGGATGCCGAACGCGGTTTGTGCCTCTTTAAAGGAGTGCACCTGGGCCACGATGTCGGCTCCCCGGGCAATCAGGTTTTCCATGGGGATGATCGACCAGTCTTCACAGTCCAGGACCACCTTTTTGTGCTGGCTGAGTTTGAGGATCTCTTCTTCTTCACCGCCTTTGACGGAAAAATAGAGCACATCCTCCCGGGGCTTCAGATCACCGTCCGCAGCGATGGTCATGATTTTGCCCAGCTTTTTAATCCTTTCCGAATATCCCGGGGGTACGACCAGGGCTTCCGCACCCCCTTCAAGCGCCGTGGTGACGATTTTCTTGTTCCACTTGTCGATTTTAACCCATATCCTTCGCATGGTGTGCCCCCCGGAGAAGCAGATTTGATGTGCTGCGGTTCCTGATCAGGCTAAGCTGACAAAATGTTCAACGCATCCTCCACGCCAGCGTTTTCATGGACAATATTGGAGATGGCCCTGACCATGTTGGTTGGATCTTTATGCTGGAACACATTGCGGCCGATGGAGACTCCGGCCCCCCCTACGTCCACGGAGTCCTTGACCATTTCCAGAATCTCGCGGTCGGAATTCATTCGCGGTCCTCCGGCGATCACCACGGGTACCGCGCAGCCGGAAACCACCCGGCGGAAAGACTCCGGGGAACCGGTATAGGAGACCTTGACGATGTCGGCTCCCATTTCATTGGCTACCCTGGCTGCATGCCGGATGATGTCGGGGTCATATTCGTCCTTGATTTTGTCCCCCCGGGGATAGATCATGGCCAGAAGCGGCATGCCCCACGTGCGGGCATCATAACTGACCCGGCCGAAATCGGCCAGCATTTCTTTTTCTCGGCCGTTACCCAGATTTACGTGGATGGAAACGGCGTCAGCACCGATTTTGATGGCTTCCTCCACAGTGCAGACCAGGGTTTTGGCGTTAGGGTAGACCGCCAGG
>CAZWGD010000053.1:0-9471 GCA_964633235.1 uncultured Desulfobacteraceae bacterium
GCCGAACCCTGGCTGGATGATCTGCTTGTCTATCTGAACCGGAACTACATCTATCTGAAAAACAGCCTGGAAGCGAACCTGCCCGGGGTTAACGTTTCTGACCTTGAAGGCACCTACCTGGCCTGGGTGGATTTCAGGCCTTTGGGTCTCTCACCGGAACAAATCGTCCATAAGATAGAAAACGAAGCCGGGCTGGCCCTGGACCATGGGGGCTGGTTTGGAGAATACGGCGCCGGGTTTGAACGCTTCAATCTCGCCTGCCCACGCTCGATTATAGAAAAAGCCGTCGAAGCGATCGTGACAGCCTTTACCAACTAGCCACGTCACCGACCGGGAGCCGCCCGTCGGCGGATTTCAGGAACCTGGTGCTTATTGGGTCAACCAAAAATGGGTGAGGTATGATATAGGAAATGCGAAGATCATACACTTTATCCGGCAAATCCGGATTCAATTTTACCTCCTGTGACTTCATCACAGCCAGGGCTTTGGTAAAATGCGGATATTTATGGAGTGCTTGTGAAGCTTCTTGACCAATGATTTGAGTCGCCGTGACTTTAAATATCGACTCGGCTGATTGGTTGAGATCTAAAATGCGATTATCATTGTCTATCACTAAAATAATATCATCCAAGCATTGGAAACGGACCGGTGGTAATGGGGTAATATTCCGTGAAAACGAGATGATGAAAAGGGTTCGTCCATACAAGCAGTATAATGATGATTACCACAACAAAAAGTGGTGTTCTGGCCACTCTACTGGCCCACAGGTCCATACTGAAAATAGTCAGACCGAACAAAAGTGCAAAAGGAGGCAATAACGCTATTCCAAAATATTGTATGAAGGTTATGGTCTTGCATGTTTCAAGGTCAAGGCCGATATATAACATCCCTTCAGTGAACGCCCAAACGGTTGCGGCAAGGCAAACGCCGGATAGATACACACCGCCTTTTAAATTGATCTTCTTAAGGGTAAAAAGGCCCACGATGAAGATCAGGGCGGCCGATAAAAAGAATGGTAGATAATAAAACATTTGATGGCTTAATTTACTTAGATACTACCACTTATTCGGCCGTGCAACCCAAAACAACCGGCTGGTCGGTGTCTGGCGTGATGACGATAAAGAGCATCAAGACCGGTGACTGCTCGAGTCCCTGCCCGACTGTTTGAGCATCCGAACAATGCCCAAGCAAAACACCTTGGAACTGAGAGGCGATCGCCTGTGGTATTTATAGCAAAGTGAGAATCCACCCCATGGATGCAGCCACGGCGATGCTTACTTGTCCATAAGAATGAACGGCATATCACTGCCCGCCAATCGAAAGTAAGGGTGCTGCCGCCCCTGGGTTAAACGGGGCACTCTTTTGGCCACATACTGAAAAAGCTCATACAGGGAGATGTGGTCGTCAAGGTCAAAATTGGCCTTGCCCGACATACCCTCCAGCAACGCATAAGTAAAGACCCCATGGCCGCCGTCTTTATCCTGCAGTTTAAAGCGCCCGTCTTCCAGGGAAGCCTCTCCGGCCTTGGCGGCCGCCAGGATGAACAAACCGGCGGCCTTTTTCAGGGCTTCGGCAAGGTCCTCTCCTCCCTCTCCAGTTCTGGAACCAACTTGCATCGCCCCGGCATGACAGGTGTCCATAACGATGATCACCTTGGTGACGTTTTTAGAGAGGATCTTAACCGCTTCTTCAAAATCGGACATGCGTAATCCCAGTGACAAGACCGAGGCGTGGTCGGTGTCATGGGGGAGAAAATAGTACGATCCCGACTGACGATGCTTGATGCCATGTCCGGCCAGGAAAACAAACACCACATCATCCATGGCTGCCTGGCCCAGATGGGCAGTCATGCTTTCAATGATGCTGTTTCTGGTAACGCGTTCGTTAACCAACGTGCGTATGTGAACCTCGGAAAACAGCTTTCCTGCCTGTCGTTTAAGAAATGCTGCCAGGGCTTCGGCATCCGCATGTGCATATTTCAAGTCCGCCGCTTTGCCGGTGTATTTGGAAACCCCGATGCAAAGGCCCCATAGAACAGGCTTCATCCCGATGGTCCGGGGATCTTCCCGGTCCCCGGTGGGATCGATTCTGCGGGTGCCTGCTTGCCTATCGGCAATGGTGAATTCTTTGGCTGTGGTGTTCCCGGCCTCATCCGCGGCCTCGATTGAGAGGATATGTGCGTCTTTAGCCAGGATCAGGGTGGATGAAAAAAAACCCTTTTCATCGAAAGGTATGTTGACACCGTTGATTTTCAAATAAGCCACGTCACTGTCGTCTTTGATGAATCCCGAGACAACCGTTGGGTCAAAGGACTCCCTGATAACCACCTTGACCCCCCTGGTAACCAGGGGGTGGGTAAGCGTTATCTCCGGAGGGGTCTTGTCTGCCGGGCGGACCAGCATGAACGATTTGGTTATGCTGCCACCGGCGCTATCGACCGTAGTAATCAAGAACCGGTTTTCTCCGTTTGCCAAAGTTGTCTTGAAAGTGAACTTGCCCTGTTGGTTCAGCTCCACGGGGGTACCGTTGATGTCGACGAATTGAACGCCCTCGGCGTTAAGCGTCCAGCCCTCAATGGTGACCCGTTTCCTTTTCTCGACCATGCGGTCTGTATTATCGATGGGCGGGTAGACCAGACCGATTTCAGGGGGGTGTTGGGGGAAGGCCGTGTCTGCTAGTGCCCCTTTCTTCATTCCGGTCTTAATTCCGGTCTTAATTCCGGGCGGAGGCACCTGAAGGGTCGATTTTTCGATGTCGTTTGTTTTGGCCACGCGCTCTTGAAAGCTTTGTATATACCTGTCATCGACTGGAGAGATATGCACGTCAGTGTTACCGATAAACAAACGGCTTATACCCTCGGCCAGCTCCACAAGGACCTTGTGGACGGCCTCTTCCGGGGATCCGCCGGCCTCCCGGAATTGCAGCGTATCAATGTCCAGAATCCGGCCCGACACCGTCTGGATGACTTTAAAAGAGAGTGACGCCACGCCCTTTTTGAAATCCACATCAAGCAGCTTTCCCGACGTCACCTCAAGTTTGAGCAGTCCGCTCAGAATTAGATGGGCCCCGTGGAAGGCGGCGGCCTTCCTCAGAGGTGCCATTTTGCCTTTTTTGGCACTGCGGATATCATCCGACGTCAGCCACGACGCGGATGTCGTATCATGGGAGACGGCAATACGATATCCGGATCCAAGCAACCTTTCGGCTATAAGCATTTCCATGGTCTTGGAAGCCGTGGATGGCGCCACGTCCGCATCAATTTGGATCAATACTTTGGCGGCTTCCATGGCTGAAGCCGGTCTGGCTAATAAAAGGCCTGCGTAAACAGCCATCATGATCACGTAGGGTGCATAGCGTTTGTACATTGATCACTCCTCCTGCTCCATGATTGATTAACGGGCAGACTAGCGAATCGTGTAGCGCAATCGTTTTTGGGCCAGATCGAGCCTTGCGGCGGCTTTAATGAGGGTTTGGACGCTTTCGAGCAATCCTTTGTCCGTGATATCAGCCCGGCGAAAGAATGCATCGCCATCCTCCGGCGGCAATAGATCAAAGGGAGCGTTTCCGGCCAGAATAATGACTTCCTCCTCCCCAGGCGGTCCTGTGGCCTCCAGCACGACACCTGTTTCCGCTGCTGGAATGGTGCGGGTTTGATTGGCCTGCACCAGTTGATAGGTGCTGAAACGGTTGGGAAAGAGCTGCAAAATCCCGTTGTCGGTGGTCAGGAGAAGTACCGTAATGAAGGTGTCCTGTTCCGATTTCAGACGATAGGTAATGGACTCTCCGATTTTGTAGGAGGACTTGTCCAGCCATAGTTCAACGGTGGAAGCCGGTTTTTTATGCCCCAGCAGCCGCAAGTTATTTTTAATGTCCTCAAAAAGGACATCAGGCTTGGCGACAGCTCCCGAGGCCGGACCATCCCCGGAGGCCGCACCCTTTTTATCGGTGGATACGTACCATATTCCCCAGGTGCAGGCGGCGAACAGGATCAGCATAACCGCCCACTTGGGCTTAATCCGGGGAATGAAAACGAAGCGTGCTGATAATCCTGTCCGGGTATCGGCAACACCTTCGGCCCCGTACCGGGGGGCTGGTGCCTGCACCAGGGTGTCGGCTGATAGTTCACCGTACGGCAGACCGGTTTTATTCGGCAAGGACGATGAAATCGCTGAGGCGGCTTTTAGGTCGGAGTGAGGGGTTTCCGGAAACCGGGCTGCGCCGGCATGTTTAAGCTCTTTTAGAAGTGCATGGCCGTTTTGGTAACGCTTTTCAGGGGACTTGTCCAGCAATCTCATGATGACATGCCCGATGGGTGGCGGAATATCTCCATCTATCTCCTGGGGTTTTGGAGGCAGGGTATGGGTCTGGTGGTATAGCATCGCGGTCACATCCGTCCCTGAAAACGGATGCGATCCGGTAATCATTTCGTAAAAGACAAGCCCCAGGGCGTATAGATCGCTTTTGAGGTCGGCCTTTTTTCCCATCACCTGTTCGGGACTGATATACTTTGGGGACCCGATAATCGCCTCGGGAGCCGTCAGGGTATCGTCCTGCACGGATTTTGATATCCCAAAATCGGTCAGAATGACCTGGCCCAATTTATCGATTAAAATGTTCGAGGGTTTGATATCTCGATGCACCACATGATGATCGTGGGCGTAAGCCAGGGCTTGCGTGGCTGAGATGATGATGTCTAGACATCGCTGCAGATCCAGCTTTTTATCGCTCTCAAGCACGGTTTTAAGGGTGTCACCCTCCACGTACGGCATGATGATATAATCGAGGTTGTCCCGGCTGCCGAAGTCGTAGATATCAATAATTCCGGGGTGATCCAGGCCGGCAGCCAGCTTTGCTTCGCGGCAGAAACGCTGCCTGAGTTTCTCGTCCTGTCGCAGGGTCTGGTGTACGATTTTAATAGCGACCTTTTTATCCAGTACGCGGTGAATTCCCAGGTAGATCTTACCCATCCCGCCTTCGCCGATGGGGCCTTTGATAGCATACTTCTCTCCGAGAATTGACGCTAATTTTTTTTGGCCGCCGTCCATAGGGACTCCTTTTGCGGCTTACGCCGGGATTACCCCCGGAGCATCCAGCGGAATAGAAACCGGACTGATAACCCTTTTTATGTTCCCGCCACCGCGTTCAGGAGATCTTTGGTCAAGGCCTTTATCCCGTTAACGATGGTCATGTAGTTGAACTGGCTGGTCCGTTTCTCGACCTTTCCATTCCGGATATCCACCAGGTATAAGGTGAGGTCGTACTTGCCCAAATCGACCTCACCGTCAATTTCAGTGTAGATGAGGTTGCCCATAAGCACCAAATCAGCGGCCAGTGCCCTGCCGGAACGCAACACCGCCTTCCTGTTGGGGGCGAAGTAGGCCCCCCATCTGTCCCACACTTTTTTCCTGGCGATCTTGCTCTTGATGGGTCTGATATACCCTCCGGAACCTTCATCAGACGGGTAATAGGAATATTTCAGGCTTACCTTCTTATGACGTCTGGTGACCTTGATAAGGGCCTTGACGATCTTCTCGCGCGACAGGTCAGGTCCCCAAAGCTGCTCGTCCCATAGCTGCCAGGGGAAAACCGCCAATTTAAGACCGCTTTGATCGGCGGTGACATAGTCACCTTTCAAGGTAAGATCCTGGCCCTGTGCCCCTGATGGAGGGTGTCTGTCGAGGTTGACGGCCAGGTATTTGGTTTCACCGGCGAGTAGGGAAATCCATTGGGTCTTTTTTAAATATCCGGCGGCCGTCACCTCAATGTGGTAATTACCCGCGTTCAGCAGGATGCCGTCCTGGTAAGGGGGGACGATATTCAAAATACGCACACGGGCACCCAGCGGCTCGGTGATCACATAAAGCGCGGCTTTAGAGGGTAACGCCGTTTTCGCCGTGTGCAGGCTGTAATTCAGGTGGTCTGCAAAGCTGTGCACCATGTGGCCATAGGCCACTGATCCCGGGCGTTGTTCTTGAATAACCTCGCCTCTGGAGGTGTTCTGGCCCACGTCGGTAATCAATATACTTCCGGTATGCTTACGTTCCACATCCAAAATTTCCCCTGTTTTGGGATGTTTAATATTTTTCCCTTCCTTATAGACCATAAAGCGCATGCCGGTTTCGACACCGTCACGCCGGCCCAGATCGATGATAATATGGCGGTGATTTCGATCTACGATATATCCCTGTAAGGGAAAGTTGTGGATGATTTTCCTGGCGATCTGGATCACCAGGTCCTGCAATTTTGTGGGTGTAGTGGTTTTTATATTTTCGGCGGCGATGATGGCCGCTGTTTCCACATCGATAATTCTGGCGTTGACTTCCAGTACCTCCCTGAGTTTTAGCACCGATCCTGAGATGATGGTCTCAACTCCCAGCAATCTACCGATCCTGGTAGCGGTGGTTTCGTCCAGAACACCGGATAAACCGAGCTTTTGCTCCTCCAGGATCTGTTTCAACAACCCCCGTTCCACCACTTCGAGTCTGCCGTCCCTGACAAGGGCAGTGATAAACCATTCGGCCACAATGGCCCCCATGTCGCCGGTTTCAAACCCCTCCCCCTGGAGTTGGAAATCCAAAACAGCCACTTTGGTTTTCTTGAAGTCGGCCCCGGCCGGCAAAGACAGGCATACGATCAGGGGCAGGCTCAACAGCAACATGATATGTTTTTTCATCATAGATCTCCTAAACTGGCATTTTCACCCGGGAAGACATCTACCTCTCCACACGGTTTTTCCCTTTGCTTTTGGCCCGATACAGAGCAGCGTCCGATGACGAAATCAGGGTCAATACGTCATTTCCCTTTTCGGGGAAAGCCGCCACGCCGATACTGATGGTGGGATTAAGCCTGATGGCGTCTTTTTGCATACCGGCGTTTTCCACGGCGTGGCGTATTTTTTCGGCGATTTTCACGGCTGATTTCTCACTGTAGCCCGGCAGAAAAACGGTAAACTCGTCTCCCCCGAAACGGCAGGCATGTCCGCCCTTACCCAGGATTCGCGCAATGATACGCCCGGTCTGGCTGATGGCATGGGCACCAAATAAATGGCCGTGGGTGTCATTGATCTGCTTGAGTCCATCCATGTCCATCATCAATAGCGATAGGGGCGCTCTCAAGCGGCAAGCTTGTTCCATGGCGTGGGTTAAAGCGTCGTCAAATTTTCGTTTGGATTCCAAACCGGTCAGGGGATCGGTGCCCACGAGATTGGTGAGTTCGCAATGAAAATCGATGTCCATTTTATCCGATAGTGAGAAACGGATGACCGTATTTCCCAGCACGATCTTCTCTCCATCACGGAGCCGGTGCGGGCCGCTGATCATAACGCCGTTTATGCGGAGGCCGTTGGTTGACTCTAAATCCCGGATTCGGTAACTATCCGTAGCGGCTTCTGTTACCTTGGCATGATGCCAGGATACGCCTCTATCGGTAAGCCGCAATTCGCATTCGTGGCTGCGGCCGATCCTAACCGTACCGTCAACCACGGTATGGCATCCGAAGTCGGTACCGTTTCCCAGAATGACGGTTAAAAAGGCGCGGCGCTTGTGGTCATGATCCCAGCACGCCCGGCTCGACTTCAGGGGTATGATTTGCGTTTCTTCCCTTAACATGCGGTTATCGTTCATGGTATGGGTATGTCCAAACGAATGCCGTCGCCGTGGCTTTACCACGGCATGATCAGCGCGGTTCCACAATCCAATTCGCCAGCATGGCTATAGCCAGAGCCGGCAACCCAATGAAGACCATATGGCTGTTGGCAGAGGACATCCAGGTCATGGGCTGTCCCATTACCGGCAGCAGGCCCAAAGTGTTGCCCCACGAGATGGCCCATTGGGTTAAGCATATCCAGGCGAAACCATGTACGACCAACCCCAGCGTACTTCTTGATTGGCGAATTTTATAATTGCCCATGGCGGCGGCCGATAACAGGCATCGTCTGCTCAATTGGAAAAAACAGCCCAAGAAAATGATCTGCGCCAGGGCCAGGGTCAGTCCGCATACGCCGCCAAAGCGGTGCAGAAAGAAGCTTAAGATGAAATCATTTTGCACTGCCGGCAAGCGGTTTGCATCACCATTGGGCCCGAACCACGAGTTTTGAGCACCCAGGTAGCCCCCCCGACCCACAAGCAACATGGCCCGTGATACCTGTTCTCCTGAATGGGGATACATTTGCGGCTGCGCCCAGACGAGAAAACGCTCTCGCTGCGGGACCCAGCCGGGAACCTGTTCAGGGTTGGTACGCATCCAGGCTCCCAGGACCACTACGGTCAGGGCAACCAATGCGATCAGGCCACGCCAGATCCAGGCTGCCTTGGTTTTTTTCCAGGGATGGGGGGCCACTACCCAGATCCATGCCAGCGCCAGAACGAAGATAATCAGGGCCGGAGAAATATCATTGACGCTTTTCAGTATGATAATGACGGCGAGGCCTACGAACAAAAAAATTTTAATAAAATTCCAGATATAGTGTCGCGCCCGTTGACGGTAGTCCCCGGAATCTTTCCGCCGAAGCTCCAAGAGGTGCATGCCCACAAAGCCGCCCATGAAGATCAGGAGCAGTTTCGCGGTTTCAGCGGGTTGAATGCCCCAAACACCCCCCTCTCCCCCGAATATGGGCAACGCACCTAAAACCAGCAGGGTCACGCCCAGTAGAACCCGGTGCACGACTTTCCAGAAAAGGTTTTCTGCGGTTACGAAATCCTGCCATATATTTCCCAGCCGATCCAGGGGGACCATGGCCATAATGGCGACGAACCATGCAAAGGCCGTTAATATCAGAATGTGTTTTTGGGCGAAAACAAGCCAGCGTGTATTCACCGCCCCCGCCGCCAGTTGGGTCAGGACTATGGTGCCCGCACCTGCCATGAAAAGGGCGCAGGTCCAGAGCCAACCGCCGGTTCCTCTCAGCCGGCTTTTGGCCGCCAGAATCAGGGTCGCCCACAACCAGGAAAACCATACCAGTATCAGCATCACCATCATGTCAACCCCCCCGGACGACCGCCAGACAAAGAGCGTTAAGAGCCCCAGCAGGATCGAGGGAAAGACAGCCGTGGCCCTGAACAACAGGTTTTTACCGGAATAGCGGCGGCTTCCGGGCAGGTGTTTATAGCGGTGCCAGATCAACAGTGAACCCGCGAGGGATACCAGGAGGATGAGCGCCACCATCCATTGCCGGTCCTGTAAAAGATCCGCAAGGGGTGCTCCGGAGCCGACCCAGGTCATCTTCTTGAAGTTCTGACCGGTTCCCGGTGTTGCGGCCACGGTAAACCCGTGCTTTTCAAACCAGACGTCGTTCCCGTATACAGGGGTCAGGATCAGCCGGTTATTGTCCTCCGAAACTGTGTAATAGGTGCGACCTAGGATCAATCTTTTTACACGGCCGCTGTCCCCGCTCACCGGCAGGGCCATTTCCGTAAAGCTTTTCAAGGCCCCATTTTTGCGGCTGAAATAGAGATCGGTTTCCACGGCGCCGGG
>CAZWGD010000054.1:0-9448 GCA_964633235.1 uncultured Desulfobacteraceae bacterium
AAGCCAATGAGATGACTGCTTTGGTCAAGCTCAAAGATAAATTTTACGACACGCTCCTTAAAGGATGCGGAAACGAGCTCATTCGCTCCATTTTTCATTCGATAACAGCGCGTATTGCTTTCCTGAGGAGGACATCCCTGACTCAAAGCGGCAGGCCTTTAAAGAGCGTCGCGGAGGTCAGGCGCATGGTAAAAGCTATAGAGAATCGCGATGCAGATGCAGCCTGGGCGGCAAGTATACGCCATGTGAAGAAAGCGCGCGATAATGCATTACGAAAGTTGGAAGCCAACTTCGAACGGTTGGATCAAGATGAAGAAAACATCTCTGTCGACCAGCTATGATTATCTGAAGATCAATGTTTATTGAAATCTGAGAAAGACTGACAAATCACCTCCGGATGACAGAAAAAGGGGTTGACAAATTCATACCATATTATGGTATACCATATTCCGATATCCATAATTACCCAATCATTCCCAACGGTTTACGAAACATGGCCATGGAAATGGTGGCCCAGTGGTTGCGCCGGGTGGTGGAGCACGGGGATGACCTGTGAGCCCGCACGGCAATGCTCGAGGCCAGCATGCTCAGCGGCGAAGCGATGCTCGCCCTGGAACTCCCAAACAGGGCGACCCCTTGATGAGACCCTGAAAAAATACGATCTTTCCGAACTGATCGGCACTTTTTAAAGCAAGAATTCCTTGGAAGGTTAGCCTAAAAAAGCCATAGGAAAAGAAGAAGGGAGAGCGGCGATGAACCCTGAAGAGGTCAGGCGGCTGGATAATCGCCATGTCATGCACTCATGGTCTGTGAATCAATCCTTGGATCCCCTGGTCATCAAGGATGTTGAAGGGGTTTACCTTATCGATCAGGACGACAGGAGGATTCTCGATTTCTCCGCCCAATTGAAGGCTGTCAATATCGGCTACAAACATCCGACCATCGTCAGGGCAATCAAGGAGCAGGCGGGCGGAATATGCTACATTAGCCCCGCGTTCGCCCATGAATCCCGATCCAGGCTCGCTCGCGATCTGGCCGAGGTGACACCGGGCGACCTCGACAAGTTCTTTTTTACGCTGGCCGGCGCCGACGCCAACGAGAACGCCATCAAAATGGCCCGCGCCTATACCGGGAAACCCAAAATTCTATCCTACTATCGTTCTTATCACGGCGCCACCTACGGCGCCATAAGCATCGGTGGGGATCCGCGGCGGCCGCCGGTGGAGCCGGGCATACCGGGAATTGTGCGGGTTCTCAACCCGTATTGTTACCGCTGTCCCTTCCGTCTCGCCTATCCGGAGTGCGGCCTGCAGTGTGCGGAACACGTGGCCGAGGTCATTTCTTACGAAAACGCCGACACCATCGCCGCGCTTATCATCGAGCCCATTGTCGGGGCCGGCGGGATCATCATCCCTCCGGACGGTTATCTGCAGCGCGTCAAGGAAATCTGCGAAGAAAACGGCATTCTGATGATCGCCGACGAGATCATGACGGGCTTCGGGCGAAGCGGCAAGTGGTTCGCAGTGCAGCACTGGGATGTGGTGCCAGACTTAATGACCATGGCAAAGGGCATGACCTCGGCATACGTGCCACTGGGGGCGGTGGCCATTTCGCGGCAAATAAGCGATGCGCTGGATCAACAGATGCTTTATTGCGGGCTTACCTACAGCGCGCACCCGCTTCTGTGCGCCACGGCGCAGGCGGCCCTCGAGGTGTACAGGCAGGAAAACCTGGTGGAGAATTCCCGCCGCCTGGGTCAAGTCCTGGCGGACGAACTCAATCACATGGCGAAACGGCACCCCTGCATAGGCGATGTCAGGTGCCTGGGTCTTTTCGCCTGTCTCGAGTTGGTCAAAAACAAGAACACAAAAGTGCCCCTGGTTCCTTATGACGCCAAAGGCGAGGAAGCTCAGCCCAGCAAGGAAATTTCAAAACGCCTGATGCAAAAGGGCGTCTATACGCCCATGCGGTGGATGTTTTTGTCGATTTCTCCGCCGCTGTCCATTACCGAGGAGCAACTGCGCCAAGGCCTGACTGTCGTCGACGATGTACTTGATTCTGCCGACAGTCTGACCGAGTAAAAAAGCCGTAGATCGGAAGCAGGTTCACATACGTGTGGCAAGTGGAAGAATCTCAATGGGAAGTTGGTGTAACTCAATGGGAACTAGTAGAATCTCAAACAAATGACAGGAGGGATGAATTGGGAACGCAAGCAAAAATCTTGGATCTGCCTGCCCGGCATTACGGGAGGCTTAAGAATTACACTGATGGAAAATGGACCGAGTCGGCATCGGTGCGCGCTCACGACGTGGTCAACCCGTTCACCGACGAGGTAATCGCCGAGGTCCCCTGGTCCACTGCAGCTGAGGTTCGCCAGGTCGTGGAGTCAGCCCAGAAGGCTTTTGTAGAATGGAAAGAGATACCGCCCACCCGGCGGACGCAGTACTTGTTTCGTCTCAAGGACCTTTTGGAGCAGAACTTTGAGGATCTGTCCAGGACCATCGTTCAAGAGATGGGCAAGACCATTGACGATGCCCGGGGAGAGATGACAAGGACGGTGGAGGAGGTTGACTGCGCCTGCGGAATCCCCAAGCTGATGCAGGGCTATCTCGCCCAGAATATTTCTCCGGGTATCGACCTGAAGGCGATCTACGAGCCCCTTGGCGTGTTTTGCATGGTGCCGGCCTATAATTTCCCGGCCCTGGTGCCGCTGGAGTACCTCCCCTACGCGGTGGCCACCGGCAATACCTATATCGTAAAGCCCAGCCCCGAGGTGCCGATAACCCAGGTAAAGATTTTCGAGCTGATGGACAGGGCAGGCTTTCCTCCCGGGGTTGTCAATCTTGTCCACGGCGGCCGGGAGGTGGTTTCAGCCCTTCTGGAGGCACCGGAAATGAAAGGCGTTTCCTTTGTCGGGTCGACAGTGGTCGGTAAACTGCTCTACGAGAAGGCCGCCCAAAACGGGATGCGGGCCCAGATGGCGACAGGGGCCAAAAACCACCTGGTGGTCATGCCCGATGCCGATCTCGATAAAACGGTCAATGCCATGCTCGCCTCGTTTTTCGGCTGCGCCGGCCAACGGTGCCTTGCTGGCTCAGTGGCCGTTCCGGTCGGCGAGGCAGCCGAACCGCTCACGGAGAGATTCGTCCAAGCGGCCTCCAAATTGAAAGTCGGCTATGGACTTGAAAGTGACGTCCAGGTGGGTCCGCTCGTTTCCAAGGCCCATAAAGAAAAAGTGCTTGGCTTCATCGAGAAAGGAGTGGCGGAAGGTGCAAGGCTCCTTCTCGACGGCCGGGATATAGAAGTCAAGGGCTACCCGCACGGCGCCTTTGTCGGGCCCACCATATTTTCCGAGGTGACACCGGAGATGACCATTGCCCAGGAGGAGATTTTCGGTCCCGTGGCCAGCATTATCCCGGCGGCCGATTTCGATGAAGCCATCAGGCTCATCAACCGGAGCCGTTTCGGTCATTCGGCCATGCTGTTCACTTCCAGCGGCAAATGGGCGCGGGAGTTTGAATGCCGGGTGCAGTGCGGTAACGTCGGCGTTAACATCGGTGTGGCCGCCACCCAGGCAATGGCGACCCTGGGCGGTTTCAAAGCGTCCTTCTACGGCGATATCCACGGCCGCTCGGAATCCATTCTCTTTTTCACCGATCGCAAGATCGTTATTTCGAGGTGGAGTTGAAACAAATTCAAACATACCGACCGAAGGAGGTAAATTACCAGTGATACGAAATATTCATGCCGGAAGGAACCATAGCGGAGGCTTGGAATTCCGGGCCTTGAGCGAGCCTGACAAGGCTCGGATCCATGCCTCGACGCTGGAGGTCCTGTTAAAGACCGGGGTCTATGTAGAGGACGAGCAAGCCCTTGAGATTTTCGCTGGGGAGGGCTGTATCATCGACCCCAAAACTAAAATAGTTAAAATGTCTCCCCACATAGTGGAGGACGCCATTCAATCCGCCCCTGAGATCATCCTCATGGCCGGAAGAGATCCGAAAGACGATGTCGTGCTCGAAATGGGCCGGGTTTCATTTTCCTGTTTCGGCACGGCAATCAATGTGACGGACCCGGACACGGGAGAAATCCGGGAGTCGACCAAGGCGGATCTGGCCGATTGCGCCAGGCTGATCGACTACCTGGACAATGTCGAAACCAATCGCCGGTCAGTGAGCGCCTACGATGTCCCCCAGGCGGTCGCCGCGGTCCATGATGCCGAGGCCTTGCTTTCAAACACGACCAAACACATTCTGACCACGCCCTATAACGGTTACATGGTGAGGCAGATCGTTAAAATGCTGGTCGCCATTGTTGGCAGTGAAGCGGCGTTAAGGGAGCGTCCGCTGGTGACGTTTAACAATTGCGCGGTAACACCGCTCAAACTCCCCAGGGAGTGCTGTGAGATCATCATCGAGTGCGCAACAGCCGGCCTGACTGTCACGGTTCTTTCCCAGGCGCTTGCCGGCGGGTCGGCGCCCGTCACCCTGGCGGGGTCCCTGGTCATTCACAACGCCGAGGTGCTCTCGGGTCTGGTACTCAGTCAGCTCGTTTCAAAGGGCAATCCGTTCCTTTACAGCAGCTCGACCTGCAGCCTGGATTTGAGATACGGAACGGCTTCCGTGGGAAACCCCGAAACCGCCCTGTTGAATGCGGCGATCGCCGAGATGGCCCGCTACTACCTTTTGCCGTGCCGAGTCGCCGGCGGGTAGACGGACCACAAGCTATCCGACGCCCAGACAGGCCATGAGAAGACGCTTACGGGCATTTTACCGGCGTTGGCAGGCGCCAACCTGGTGTATGGCCTCGGAATGTTTGAAACAGGCGTCACCATGGACTACGGGCAGCTTATCATGGACAATGAATTCGCTGGGATGATCAAGCACATGCTTCAGGGCATTCCGGTCAACGATGAGACACTGGCTCTTGACGTCATTTACGAGGTAGGGCAATTTGGTGAGTTTCTGAGCCATGAGCACACCCTCAAGCACATGTACACGGCACAAACCCATCCCAGAATAATCGACCGCAAAACAAGGGAGGCCTGGGAAACGGAAGGACAGCTCGATATATATCAGAAGTCATGGGAGAAAGCGCGGCAAATTCTTAAGACCCACCAGCCGGAGCCTCTCCCCGAAGACGTTCGTAAAACCATCCGATCCATCGTCGAAGAGTCCGAAGAGGAGCTCAAAGTGTCCAAGAAATGAGAAGGATCGATTCGCTGTAAAAGGCCCCTCGATAAACGTGTGCGCGATGGCGTTGACCTGGATGCTGTATCGGGCCCATTTTATGGCCAGCACCCGCGTGAGCTGGTTCAAGTCGCCCTTGCTGGCACGCAATAGGCCGAGCGCTTTATCAGGCCCACACTGGCGGCCTGGGAGGACAACATTAAACATAGTTGTCAGAAGAATAATGCTGATTGAATAATGTAGGATAACATGAACGCGGGTCGACAAGCTGCCGGCGCGTTTCTATTTGAGCTGATAAGGGGCGTGGAATATGTTTCTTCAACGCCCCTGTCTGTTTATGAGAAGAGCTGCGGTATGGTATCGGAAAGCGTTTTTACGTCATATAACAGTCGCTCCTCCGTCATCCATCCACCGATGAATTGTATGCCAAGGGGCAGCAGGGTTTCGGACAGTCCGGCGGGGAGGGTTACGATTGGCAATCCGGAATGGGTCCAGGGAAGATTCATCACCCAGTCACCTGTGGACAAAAGGCCCTCCGGAGCAGGGCCCGTGGCTGCCGGAGCCATAAACGCCGACAGGTTTTCCTGTTTCATGATGCTCACCAGCTGTGCTCTGGTTGTTTCACGATGGTCCCGGCAGTCTTCAAGTGCATCCGAATTCATCGCCCTTCCCCTTAAGATGGCCTTTTTATTTCCCTCGCTGTAAAGGTTGGCATATGCGTCATACCATTGGGCATGAACATGGGCAAACTCAGCGTCACATAACATATCGTTCTTTTCTATTATTTCATCCAAATTCTTTAAGGCGTCGGTTCGTTTTATCCCAAAACCCGCGCGCTCCAGATTCTTACATATGCGCTGGAACCGGTTCAATGTTTCCTCATCTGTCCTTTCCAGGTATGCCTCATGGGGGATACCGCAAATCAAGGGGTTGCGATTCGGCCTTGGATTCCAGTCTTCCACTAGCACTCCGGCGGCTAAAAGTGCGCCGCCCAAGTCCGATGTGAAAACCCCAACATGATCTAGGGACGGCGCCAAGGGGATGACGCCGTCTATCGGGATTCGGCCGTAGCTCGGTTTAAATCCCACCACGCCACAGTAAGCGGCCGGACGAATCACGGAGCCCACCGTCTGTGTTCCCAGTGTCAGGGGGCAGAGACCGGCGGCCACCGCCGCTGCGGAACCGCTGCTGGAGCCACCCGGCGTATGGCCAGGGCGGTGCGGGTTTCGGGTGGGGCCCGGGGTGTAGTTGGCAAACTCCACGGTCACTGTTTTTCCCATGATGACAGCCCCTGCGGCCTTCAACTTACCGACGGCTGCCGCCTCCGGACCCCCGATGGCTTCGGGCGGTAGCCGGCTTCCGCCGCGTGTGGGCAACCCGTCCACATGAAATATATCCTTGATGCCCACAGGGATTGCGTAGAGCGGGGGGCGGGATTCCGGATGCGGATACCTGGCCTGCAGTTGCTCCAGTTCCCTGCCCATCCTTTGGAAATCGATTAGGGGTTCATGAACAAAGGCTCTTACATGCGGTTCCCGCTCTTCAAACAGCCGCTTCAGTCCCTCCAAATACTCAACGGGAGATCGACGGCCGGTTCGAAATTCTTCGGCAAGCGTTTGAAGACCCAGAGGATTTTTTTCTACCAGGCATTTGATTTCGAGACCGTCATTCATTGTCCATCGCGCCATAGATACTTAGATCAGAAGTTCGCCGTTCTTTAAAACTTCCACGCCATTGAGAACCACCGTCGGTTGTGTCATCAGCACGTCTTTATGAATTTTGCTCAGGGTAGCGCCGCCGATATCGTTGTTTCTGCCCACGGCGATGTGTACGGTTCCCAGAAGGGCATATTCCCATATGGTGCCGCAAAGGTTCTTTGAGATCGTATGGCTGGTGCCGATGCCCAGTTCGGCGGCACAGTTGTTTGCGTAACCATCCGTTGCGATCATCTCTTCGAATCGTTTTACATCGGGTGCAAGTCCGGTGACGTTTTCGACCCTACCGTTTTTCACGGTGAGACGGAGCGGTTGCCGTAAAATATATCCCCATTCCTGTACCGCCGCATCCACCACGATGATCCCCTCACTGGTGCCTTCAATGGGGCTGATAGCCGCTTCCGCATAGTCGGGTAGCATGGATACCGCGGCATCATGGAGAGGGTGGAGCGGCAGTCCTGGGCGATCGTCAAGATCCATGGCGATGTCGGTACCAAAGGGCGTTGTGACCCGGGCATGTTTGGCTGCCGTAAGCCTTTCCGCCAGTCGCATGGTACGGTCCCGGATGCGCTCAAGGTCTTCAAACGATATCTTCTTTCGGAAGTAGTCCTCGGATATGCCAGTCATGGCCAGAAAATATTTAGCCCCGGCCGCGCTGGCGTTCATCCGGGCCGTTGTATGGGTGCAATCATGCTCGTCCACGATTTCAAAAATGATATCCACTTCTTTCATGGCCCGGGTCACCAGTTCCGGAGGTTCATGTCCCTGATGGGTTCGGGGCCGCATTGTCATCAGGACCGTATCGATGTTTCGGCTGCCCGCGACTTCCATGGCGATGCGCCCGAGGGTGCGAGGCCGCGCGCAGGTGTCGGTGACGATTAGAAAGCGGTCTCCGGGCTTCAGACGCATAATCTTTTCGAAGTACATTTCCAAGTTTTTAATCGTGTCGATCATCGCATGTGTCTCCTTGATTGCAAGTTCACGAAACTCTACAAAATCAATAAAATCGTTATTTATTCCCCAGCCTCCCCGTCCTCCTCCGACTCCAGCAACGCCAAAAAGTGATCTTATTCATCCAACACATGATCGCGAAGGAGTTGTGACGCTTTTACCGCATCTTTTTGCACGAGGGCCTTGATAATTTGCTTATGTTGTTCAAACGATACCTTCAATCGGGATTGTGCGATGTAAAACAGTTTTCTGCACAACAGGGTTTTTTTGTAGAACCCTTCATACACCTTGTGCAGGTGGCTGTTTCCGGAAATTGCAATGATTTTCAGGATAGGTTCCCCGGTTGGGAAGAAACCGGACATAACCGAATCTTTCAAGTTTCCGGCAGGCTTCCCTGATGGGGGCGCGGCTGATATTGAACTCCCGTGCAAGGCGGCTTTCGTTGATCCGGGTGCCGGGCCGTATCTTGCCCGATAGAATCATCTCCTCGATTTCTTTATAAATAAAACCGTAGAGAGATCGGTTCTGAATATTTCTCAGTTCATGAATTTTATCGTCGTCCATAGGTGTTTATTAGATCTTTATCCTGATGGTACATAGAAATCGTCATCTGTCGACAGGTAGCAGTTAGATTTGGTATTGTCAACAGGAACATCATTTAACAGAATGAAAATATTGGACAAAATAGATTTTCCTCCAATGATAAGAGTGCGGCAGAAGTTTGACCCCACCCGACTTCAGGATGTGCAAGACACCATTCTCGGCCAAATCAGGGCCATTGCCCCGGAGCTGCCCATCCGGCCGGGACAAAGCGTGGCCCTGGCATGTCCCAGCCGGGGGCTGGCCGACTACGCCTTGATCGTAAAAAGCGTCGTTGCGGGGTTGAAGGAATTGAAACTAAGACCCTTTATTATTCCCGCCATGGGAAGCCACGGCGCTGCCACCGCCAGTGGCCAGGAAAAGGTATTGGCCGATTTGGGTATTACTGAGGCTGAAGTGGGCGCTCCCATCCATTCGAGCCTGGAGGTCGTACCCGTCGGCAGGACCGGTGAAGGCATACCGGTCAATGTCGACCGCCTGGCTCACGAGGCCGATCATATCGTACCCATAAACCGCATCAAGGAACATACCGGTTTCGAGGCGGACATCCAAAGCGGGCTCATGAAAATCTTGGTGATCGGCCTGGGCAAGACCGACGGGGCCCAAAGGTACCATCACGCCATGCAATCTTACGGCTACCATGCCGTTATCATGGCCGGCGCCCATACCGTTCTGCAGACTTGCAACATCCTGTTCGGCGTGGGGAGTATTGAAAACGCCTACCATCAGGTGGCCGATGTGGGTGTGTTCAAAAAAGAAGAAATCGAGGACCGGGAGAGAGCGTTTTTGGCCAGATATAGAGAAATCAAAGCCCGTCTTCCGTTTGACTTTGCCCATGTCCTGGTGATTGAAGAGATCGGCAAAGAAATTTCCGGGCACGGTTTCGACACCAAGGTGGTGGGCCGCAGCGATCTGGAGATCTTAGCGCCTGCTCGGCCTCTCAAGTTGGAAAAGGACGGTTACTTTGCCAAGTTTCTTAATCACTGACCAATT
>CAZWGD010000055.1:0-9362 GCA_964633235.1 uncultured Desulfobacteraceae bacterium
CTCGTCAATAGCCACGCCTATCTACATGCTTGTCTGCTTTATGTCCAACGGAGCTTCATGACGAACACCACACTACGGGATCGTTTCGGGGTTACAGCTAAAAATAGCGCTACCGCATCCAGAATTATAAAAGAAACATTGCAAGCAGGAAAGATTCGGCCCTAGGATGAAAAGGCTGGTCGGAAATTTATGAAATATGTACCTTGGTGGGCGTAATACGGAAGCGTTTTTATTTGATGGCTATTTGATTAGCATGCCCTTTATGAATGGGTGCTTGGCATAACCAATTGATATAACACGGTTTACGTGCGCATTGTTTATTTGACCGTTCTTTGATGAATTCGACTCATTAAATGCTCAGCATTTAGTCCAAGTCTTGGATAGCTCACACTTGCTTCAATATAAATGGATACTTCAAATCCAAAATCAAAAAACAGGAATGCCGTAGTGAGAATCCAGCGCATTGAAATCACATATTACAAAGCCCTGCGGTACTCATAGGATTAGTGTAAACGATACCCGAGGGCCTGGAGATACCAGTACATGAATAGAGAAAAACGTGAGAGGATCTGTCTTAACTGCAGCCAATTTCTACCATCGAGTATGGAAGAAGCCACTGAATTAGGTATTTGTCTGGCTGATCAAGATTTCGAGCCATATATTGATGGGCTGTTGGATGGGTCTGGTTATTCTTTCTGTCACCATTTAATTGATTCGAAACAGTTTCTTGCCGGGCGGGAAGCATGTAAAAACTTTGATGAAGCAGAGCAAATAGAGATTGATGATGAATCCTATCTGGGGTGCGAACTAAAACGACTGGCAGAATCGAATCAATTGACCCATGAAACGTTTGAGTTGGCTTTCCTTGAAGAAAGAATTAGAGCTATCGACTGGAAAAATGCGCCGGTAGCCCCATACCTAAGGCAGCTGAAGAATCCGGATAGAGAGATCCAACAGAAGGGTATCTCCGGTCTTAGCGGTTTGATTTCCCATGGAAATCAGGAGGCATTCAACGTGTTGTTTGAATATTTAAAGAGACTGCCGCCGCCAAAAACAATACAGGAAGTTCATATTAAAAAAGATGTTCTAAAACAATTGACGCGCAACAGTACACGGGAGCAAATTGCCCCTTATTTGATTAATGAACTGTATAAGACCCCATCAAATAACACAACACGGCAATGGCTTACAGATATCTTTAAATTTTTTGAATTTTGTCCAATCGGCGTGATTAAAGAGCCGCTTGAAAAGATGGTTAGGGATAAAAGGTTTTCTTACAGGCTTAAGAGAAAAATGAAGGACATATTGAAAATGGAAAATCCGAAACGCCCGACAAACATGACTTCGTGATGGTATGCAATATGGGTTGCGCGGTTAGAATAGCTGCAATCTATGGAGGGTAAGCTGAAAAAACAAACGATAAGGGCCACATCGTAATCGTGAGTGGTTTATGAAGGATGAAACACACGTTTGGGTATACAATACCGAACAACATTTTGATACACAAGGAGTGAGTCATGTCCGAAAAGCCGGATAAGAAACAACCTGCAGACCCGTTCAAGCCGTACAAAGACCGTTTCGAAAGCTATGCGCACCTTCCAGAAAAGGGGCGCGACCAAAAAGACATCTTCCAGGAACTCTCAACCATGGCCTCGGAGGAGAACGCCATGTGGAAAACCGGGCAGGTATCGGGGACCTTTTACCATGCCGGGGAGAAGCACAGGGCCTTTCTGAACAAGGTGTTTACGCTTTTTTCCCACATGAATACGATTCAGTTCGATCTGTGCCCCAGTATTTTTAAGATGGAAAGAGATATCATCGCCATGACGGCCGCCATGCTGAACCGGGATGCCGTAAAGGAGCACCATCCCGAGGATACCGTCTGCGGCACGCTCACCTCCGGGGGGACCGAGAGCATCATCATGGCCATGAAATCTTATCGTGACTGGGCCGTAAAGGAGCGGGGGATTGCAGCTCCGGAGATTATCATGCCCCACACGGCCCACCCCGCCTTTGACAAGGCCGGCGAGTACTTCGGCATCAAGATGGTGCATATTCCGGTTGACGAGCCCGATTTTCGGGTCGATCCCAAGGCCGTGGAAGCGGCCATCAATGGGCAAACCGTCGCCATTGTGGGCAGCGCCGGCAACTATCCCTACGGTCTCATCGATCCCCTGGAAGCCCTGTCCGATATCGCCTTGGAGCGGGAGCTCGCCTTTCACGTGGACGGCTGCCTGGGGGGGTTTATTCTGCCGTGGATCGAAAGGCTGGGATATAACATCCCGCCTTTTGACTTCCGCCTGCCGGGAGCGACGTCTATATCAGCCGATACCCACAAGTACGGGTTTGGCTTGAAGGGCACCTCGGTGGTCCTCTATCGCAACCACCACCTGCGCCGCTTTCAATACTTTACGGCTCCCGACTGGGCCGGCGGGATTTACGCCTCGCCCACGGCGGCAGGGAGCCGCTCCGGGGGCTTGACGGCCGCCACCTGGGCCGCCATGGTTTATCTGGGTGAAACGGGATACCTGGATGCCGCCAGGGCGATCATGCAGGTAGCCGACAGCATACGAAAGGGCGTGGAATCCATCCCCGAGCTGATCCTGATCGGGGATGCCACCTTCGTGATCAGCTTCCGTTCCGACGATGTGGATATCTTCCACGTCAATGACTATATGAAAGCCCGGGGATGGCGGTTCAACTGTCTGCAGCTGCCGCCGGGCATGCACTTTTGCGTGACCATGCCCCAAACCTTTGTCCCCGATATCGCCGACCGTTTGATCGAGGACTTAAAGGCCGGCGTGGCCTACGCCGAATCAAAGGCCGGCACGGTGGCCGAAACCACGGCCCTTTACGGCCTGGCGGGATCGGTGGAGGGAAACCAGCAGGTAACGGAGCTGGTTTGCGGGTTATTTGACCATTTATATGCCGTCTAGGGTTATCTTCTATCTAGAGCATGGCAGGTTCGGGGACGCATATGGGGCCAAACGCCGGCAGGCCCCGCAAACTTGAAACGAGGCCTACCGGGTTATGGGTCGGTTTAAAAAACAGTCTGTATTTCAGGGATCTTTATTCTCGGGCCGCAGCGATCTTACCGTTGCCCCTGCGGTCCACATTTCCGAGCTTTTAAGCACATCCAATTCACGCTGCAGTTGCTGCCGGTAGTCAGGCGCACTGTTTTTTTCCAGCACCCGCTTGGTCTCCTCGCCGGAAATCACTTTTTCATAAAGCTCGTCAAAAAGCGGTGTTACCGCATCCCGAAATTTCGGGGCCCAGTCCAGGGCGCCGCGCTGGGCGGTTGTGCTGACATTGGCCAACATCCAGTCCATCCCGTTCTCCCCCACCAGACGGATCAAGCTCTGGGTCAGCTCCTCCACGGTTTCGTTGAAGGCCTCGCTGGGGCTATGGCCATGCTTGCGCAGCAGGTTATACTGAGCTTCCATGACCCCGGCCAGGCAGCCGATCAAAACGCCCCGCTCCCCGGTCAGGTCACTGTGGACCTCTCTTTCAAAGGTGGTGTGGAAAAGATAGCCGGAGCCCACGGCGATGCCCAGCGCCAGGGTGCGTTCCCGGGCCCGTCCGGTGACGTCCTGGAAAACGGCGAAGCTGGAGTTAATGCCGCTGCCGTCCAGAAAATTGGTGCGCACCGTTCGGCCGGACCCCTTGGGCGCCACCAGGATAACATCCACGTTATCCGGCGGTACGATATGGGTTTGGTCCTTAAACACAATAGAAAAACCATGGGAGAAATAAAGTGCGTCGCCGGGGTTCAAATGGCGTTTGAGTGTCGGCCAAACCGCCACTTGTCCGGCATCGGATAGCAGGTACTGAATAATGGTGCCTTTTTGGGCGGCCGTTTCAATAGGAAAGAGGGTCTCTCCGGGCACAAAACCCTCGGCTACCGCCTTGTCCCAGGTTGCACCCCCTTCCCGCTGCCCCACTATCACACGGATGCCGTTGTCGCGCATGTTCAGCGCCTGGCCAGGTCCCTGGACTCCGTAGCCTAGAACGGCAACGGTTTCGTCCTTGAGGGTCTCACGGGCCTTCTCCAAGGTGAATTCCTCACGGGTAATGACTTCCTCCACCACACCGCCAAAATCGATCTTCGCCATTTTATGTCTCCTTTCGGTGATAAAAATTCTATTTTTGCAGGTGGAGAAAAACACAAACAGACAGAATATGCAACAAAATATATTATTTGATATTTTGTTCTTTACACCTGGCATAGAATGATTGTACTAACCAACGACCATGGCTAAAAAATCACTAGCCGATATGGCCTATGCACACCTGAAAGAGTGGATAATCCAGTTGCACCTGAAGCCCGGCAGCCGCCTGTCCATCCAGGATATGGCCGAAGCCCTCGGTATCAGCCGAACGCCGGTGCGGGAAGCGTTGAATCGGCTAGAGCAGGAGCACCTGGTGGTTCACGCTCCCATGAAGGGTTTTTGCGTCAAGGCCATGGATCTTGGAGAAATTGCCGACCTGTTTGAAGTCAGAACGGCCATTGAAATTCTGGCCGCCGGCCAGGCCGCCAGACGTATCAACCCGGAATCCAGGCAGCAGCTGGCCGACAGCCTGGCGTCAACCTTTAAATGGATGCGCGAGGGGGAAAAGCACCGCTCTCTCAAACTGGAGCAGAGCTTCCACATGAAAATCCTGGAGGCCACGGGGAACATATCCTTGGTCGAGATTGGAAAGGGCATCTTGGAGCGCATCTGGGCGATCCAAAATTTCAATCTGATCACCTCCGACATGCTTGTCCAGGCGCATCAAGAGCATACGCTCATTTTCGAAGCCCTGTCGGCAAATGATCCGAAACGGGCGGAGAGGATGATGCGCAGCCACATGAAACATACCACCAGCGGGCTAATGGCACGTTTAAAGGATCATAACGATATCATCCACAGCACTGTGGCCTTTGATCCGGGAAAGTGGAAAGGGATCAAACGGTAGCGGGCGACAGTTCCCCGGATGATATCTGATGATGTTTCAGCTTGACGGGACACTGATTCCCGCGTATGAGTAGCGTGTCGTTATCGTGCAGAAGGCAATCCATCGAGTCCATCGAGCCGCACAAGAGCCCGACCGGGGCTTGCAGCGGCCAATAAATCTGAGACGCAAACCTGTAAATCCATGAAAAAGTTGAAAACCAGACTCAGAACGGCTTCACAGAGATTTTTATCGATACGCGGACAGCCCCGCGACATCGCCCTGGGATTTGCCTTCGGGTTGTTTGTGGGCATCACCCCCTTTCTTGGACTGCACACCGCCATGGCCGTTTTTTTCGCGGCCGTTTTCAAATGGAGCAAAATTGCAGCGGCCATGGGGGTGTGGATATGCAACCCGGTTACCGCACCGATTATCTACGCCGTGGCTTACCTCATCGGCTCAAAGCTCACGGGGATCAGCATCGTGGGGGAGGCAATGGGTGAGTTTAGTTTCGATGCCTTTGTGAAGATGTTGATGCAGGCCCCCGAGATACTGTGGGCCCTGACCATCGGAGGGGCTATCCTGGGTCTCCCCATTGCCGTGATTGGCTACTACCTGTCGTTTTCAGTCATCCAAAAATATCAAGCGGCCAAGAAAAAAAAATCCCCTTCAATCCATGTGTGATCTTTAACCTCGACAAAGTAGATTACCACGAAGCTTTCGGGATCTATCTCCCCAATTGATACTTTCTAACCGCGCGATTATGCGCCTTCAAGTTCGTGGAAAAATGGTGGACGCCCTTTTTTTTGGAAACGAAATATAAATACTTGGTGTCTGCGGGGTAGAGTGCGGCATGAATAGCGCCCATCCCGGGATTGGCGATAGGCCCCGGCGGCAGCGCCTTGATCAGATAGGTATTGTACGGTGTGGGTTGTCGCAAATGCCGGCGGGTGATATTGCCCTGATAATCTTTTATGCCGTAGATCACGGTTGGGTCGGATTCAAGCCGCATGCGCCGCTTCAGGCGGTTGTGAAAAACAGATGAGATCACCGGCCGTTCTTCTGGTGCACCGGTCTCTTTTTCAATGATGGAGGCCAGAGTGACCACCTCGTGAATGGTGAATCCGAGTTCAAGGGCCCGGGTTTTCCATTCCTCCCGAAATACCGCCTGAAAACGTCGGAAAAGAACGGAGATGATCTTGGCCGGAGGGGTTTGTTTGGGAAAATAATAGGTATCCGGGAACAGATATCCCTCGAAAGTGTCGGCATTAATACCGGATCGACGCACAAGACTCGGGTCGGTGGCCGCTTTGATGAAGGCTGTTTTCATCTTCGGATCATCCGGGTATGCCAGCTCGGCAATCTGCCTGATGCTTTTACCTTCGGGAATGGTCAAGCGGTGAAGCGTCACCTTGCCGGCGATCATCAATTGCAGAATATCTTCCGGGGACATGGCCGAAGAGAGCCGGTACTCGCCGGCCTTAACTTGTTTGTCGTACCCCCTGATCCGTGCATAATACACGAACTTAGCCGGTTCAGTAATCATCCCGGCCCGATGGAGTGTTTTGGAAATCTCCGTAAACCCCTGGCCGGGGGCAACCTCGACAATCACCTCCCTTGAGGGCTCCCTGATACCGGGCGACCGGGCGTACTCTCGAAAATCCAGATATAGACAGGCTAGTGTCAAAATACCGCACAAACCGATAAAAGCCAGTGTGCGTAAAATGATGCGACCCGCTTTACCTGCCATAAGAATTGGTTCCTGTTGATGACGGCACACGACACGCAGAGGCCGAAGGTCACAAAAGGCCCATGCCCAAATAGTCCCCCAAAATAGTCCCCCCAAATAGTCCCCCCAAATAGTCTCTAGGATGAGCAAGAGCATAGCATTTAGGATTGCTAATGTAAATTTTTGCATTTATACTTCCGGTATGTACTCAGGGATTGGATTGCCCTTTCGGGCACCATACCCAAAGCCAGGATGGAACGACGGGGTTGTCTTGTTTTTAGCGTAGGAGTACCAAATGCCAATAAGACATTCATACGGATACAAACGCTTTCAAACCACCGGCTTCTTCCCCGTGCGGATTTTTGTCATTCTGTCCGTGACGCTCCTGATCCTGCCGGCTGTGCTTTCCCATTTTATTGACGCTCGGCCGGCAATGGCTCAAGAGGCATCGGCTGTTCGAGAGGCAACCGATACGGAAGATACCCTGCCGGAGGCAACAGCAAACGCAACCGGGACCATCGCCGTCAACATCGCCAATGTGCGCCGGGAGCCGTCTATAAAAGCTCAAATCATCGGGAAGTTGTTGAAAGGCACGGTTGTCCCGATACCTTCAATAACAAACGAATGGTACCAAGTTCGCCTTCCCAACGAGCAGTTGGGCTGGGTTCATGCCAGCCTTTTCGAAAATCTCCAGCCACCCCGAAAACCAGCCACAGAGAAAGTCGAGGCATCCATCATTCCGGAAAAACAGGCTGCTGATAGTGAAAGCGCCTCGGCGGCCACTCTGGAGACGATGGGTCCGATGGCGGAGATAAGGGAAATCCGCTATCTGGCCACCCATGACGGCGCCAAGCTCTTCTTTTTGCTTTCGAAGAAGGCCATCCCCAGGCTGGATTTCCAGGAGAAAGACCCTCCCAGGGTGATTTGTTATTTTGAAAACACCCGTATCGACAGGGATATGCGGTACGATATCGACATCGGCGGCCCCTATCTCAGTCAGGTGCAAATCCGGCCGGATTCAGCCGAGCCGACGGTCTTGCGCATTATTGTGGAACTGGCACCCCGGAACAGGTATACTCTTGAGCCGGCCTTTTTTAGCAAAGAGGGAATATTGCGCTTAACTATCAAACACGAGACCTAGCCGGCAAACGCGAGACCCAGCCGTTTGCTGGGAAATCAATCAGACCTGCGGAAGGTCATACGCAAAAACCGACTTGCGGAAAGACAGGCTATTTGAAAATAGACGGTGAGAGCTTAACCCTCGGCGGCCACTTTGGCACCGATTTATATTGAAACTTATTTTGAGGAGGTGTGTCCATGCTAGACTGTGTCCAACTTGTTAAAAACAGAGATCCCCATCAGCGCGAGTTCCACCAGGCGGTTGAGGAAGTAATAGATTCAATCGCTCCGGTGATGGAACGCAATTCGGAGTATCGGGACGCTAGAATTCCGGAACGGATCGTAGAGCCGGAACGGGTGATCATGTTCCGAGTACCCTGGATGGACGATCAGGGAGAGGTCCATGTCAACAGGGGATTCAGGATCGAGATGAACAGCGCCATCGGACCTTATAAAGGAGGACTCCGCTTTCATCCCTCCGTAAACATCAGTATCCTGAAATTTCTTGCCTTTGAGCAGGTGTTTAAAAATGCCCTGACAACTCTACCCATGGGAGGGGGTAAGGGTGGGTCGGATTTCGATCCCAAGGGAAAATCGGACAATGAGGTCATGCGATTTTGCCAAAGTTTCATGAGTGAGCTTTTCCGTCATATCGGCGCCAATACCGATGTGCCCGCTGGTGATATCGGCGTGGGGGCCCGGGAAATCGGATTCCTATTCGGTATGTACAAGAAGCTGCGGAACGAGTTTACGGGAATTCTTACAGGGAAAAGCCTCAATTGGGGCGGCAGCCTCATTCGCCCCGAGGCCACGGGATATGGATCGGTGTACTTTGCCTCCGAAATGCTTGCCTCTAAGAACAAATCCCTGGAGGGCACATCCTGTCTCGTTTCCGGTTCTGGCAATGTAGCGCAATTCACCATCGAAAAGATCCTCGATTTGGGGGGCAGGGTGATCACTTTTTCGGACTCATCGGGGTATATTTTTGACGAAGAGGGCGTTGACCGGGAAAAACTGGACCACCTCATGGAACTGAAAAATGTCAAACGGGGGCGGGTTAAGGAGTATACCCAAAAATACCCATCGGCGGTCTATACCCCCGTAGATCCCGGGCTGGATCATAATCCCCTTTGGAGCCATAAGGCGGACTGCGCCTTTCCCAGCGCCACTGAAAATGAGATCAATGCCAAGGATGCCCAGAACATGGTTGACAACGGTGTCTATCTTGCAAGTGAGGGAGCCAACATGCCCACCACGCCGGAGGGTATTAATGTTTTTCTAGAAAACGACTTCCTGTATGCACCGGGCAAGGCCGCCAACGCCGGCGGGGTTGCCACCTCGGGCCTGGAGATGACCCAAAACAGTATGCGTCTATCCTGGTCCCGGGAGGAAGTTGACAGCCGTCTCAAGGAGATTATGAAGAGCATCCATAAGGCCTGCCTGGATGCAGCCGAACAATACGGCACCCCCGGCAACTATGTGAACGGCGCCAATATTGCCGGATTCGTAAAGGTCGCGGACGCCATGCTTGACCACGGTCTGGTATAAGTATGCCTCGCAGATCCATAGGTCCCCTGTGCAC
>CAZWGD010000056.1:0-9352 GCA_964633235.1 uncultured Desulfobacteraceae bacterium
ACCGTGCACGCACACACGCACACACGCCTTCTACAAGTATTTTTTTCAGAGCTTCGTTTTGTGACGATAGCCAAGATCTTTAGATACACACAGCGCTTTGGCTTTCACCATGGCAATTATTTTGATCAACGATCTGGCATGTAAACGCTCACTGGGGCCCGCAATGGATAACCCCGCCACCAATTGCCCCATATGGTCAAATATTGGGGCCGCGATGGCAGCGGCGCCCTCGTCGACTTCCGACTCACTGGTTATGTATCCGTTCTCCCGCGCTCTTTTCAATTCGATCCGCAGTTTACTTAGAGTTGTTATGGTATTCCTGGTCAAGCGCTGTAATCCTTGATGTTTAACATATCTGTCGATAAAGGTGCTATTTTGATAGGCCAACAGGACTTTTGAGGAAGCACCGGCATGCAGCGGCAGCCTTCTGCCACGTTCCAGGCTCAATTTGATCAATCGTTGCGGCTCAAATCTTTCCAGACAAATAGCATTCCAACCTTCTATCGACGTCAGTATTATGGTTTCACCGGATTTTTCCAGGAGAGATTGCATATGGGGAATTGCAACATCAATTTGATCGAAGCCGGCGGAGAAAATACTGCCAAGGCGAAAGATCGTAAAACCCAATCCGATACTCTTGGAGCCCGGCTTTTTTGCGAGTAAGCCCCTTTTTAGAAGTACATCGACATATTTATAGGTAGTGCTTAAAGGAATGTGTAACCGATCAGAAATTTCTTGAGCGGAAAATGACGTGCGGCCAAGATCAAAAAGGGCCAGAATATCCAAGGCTTTTTCAAGGGATGCGAAAGTCTTTGTTTTCATATTCTCATTTTATGAGAATTAATTTTCTTTTTATGAGAACAATTAGATCCGATTGATTTCATTGTCAAGCTTTTCTTTGTTTTTTAAATGGTGTAGGGGGGCTGATCAGCGGTTAGACCGCCTATCCGACCGTTATCAACTCGCGGGGGAAGGTCGTCAACGAGCGGTGTCCGTTCTCCATGATGACCACATCATCCTCAATGCGAACACCCCCGCGTCCCGGCAGATAGATGCCCGGCTCCACGGTAAACACCATACCCGCTTCCAGGAGTTGCGTGTTTGCCTTGGTGATAAACGGCGGTTCGTGGATTTCCAGCCCCAGGCCATGCCCGGTGCGGTGGATGAAATGGGCGGCGTACCCGGCCGCCCCGGTGACGCCGCGGGAGGCGTCATCCACATCGCATGCTGAGACGCCGGGAGCGGACGTAGCCCGGCCCTGTTGGTTGGCCAGTTTGACCGTGGCGTAAATGCGCTCTAACTCGGGATCAATTTCACCGACAGCAAAGGTGCGGGTAATATCGGACGGATAGTCATCCACAAAACATCCCCAGTCGATCACCAGCAGGTCACCGGATTGCAGGGGTCGGTCGGTAGGCACGGCATGGGGGGAGGCGCTGTTGGGACCGGCGGACACGATGGGGTCAAAGGCGATTCGATCGGCACCGCTGTCCATCAGTGAGCTCAGCAGTAATGCAGCGATACGTTTTTCGGTCATACCGACCCTGATGCGCGGCAGGAGCGCCCCCATAGCCCGTTGGGCGACATCAACCGCACGCTCCATGGCCGCGATCTCCGCGGCATCCTTGACCATCCGCAGGGCCGACATGATCGGTTCGGCGTGGGCCGTGGCCAGGCCGGGGACCTGTCGATGCAGCAGCTCCAGCTCCAAGACACGCATATGCAGCGCTTCCACACCCCATAGATGATCGTCTAGCTCCAGGGCTGCAACCGCCTTTTGGAAGGCACCGGCATATCCGTCTTCATCATGCCAGTGGAAAATACGGGTCTCGGAAATCCCCGCCGCACCGGCCTTCATGGCTTCCAGAGCCGGGATAATGACGGCCGGATCGTCTCCCACCGGCAGAAACAGTAACATCGGTCGTTCGCTGACATGGGCATGCATGCCGCTCACATACAGCATGTTGGGCCCCGGCATCAGCACCATGCCGCTTAATCCCTGCGCCGCCATCCGGTCTCGAAGCGCAGCCAAGCGTTGTTGGTTCATGTAGTATTTCCCCTCAGCCTTCCGGTCACTTTAGCAGCCGTTTCGCCCAGTCGCTGAAATACTTGTCCGAGGAATTGGCCGCCTTTTCCAGCAACTCCCTGGCCTCTTTTTTATTTTTGCCGCCGCCGATCTTTCGCAGTAGCTCAGCCAGGTAGACATGGGCTTCCGCTGAACCCTCAAAATAGGGGGTCGCCTGGTACTCCCGGAGATAGGCCAGGGCTTTTTCCAGGTTGTACAGCGGCCAGGGTAGAACGGTCCAGAACCGGCCCAGGGAGAGCATGGGGCCGGCATCGTTATACAGCTTATTGATGTCATACGCCTTTTCAAAACTGGCCTGGGTTTTCTTTTTGAGGCCTTCTTTCAAGGCGGTCAGGATGCTCACCCCGTCGGAGTAGGTTCCCACGCTCAGCCCGTAATAGTAGTGTCCTTCAACCCCTTTGGGCTTCAGGGAAATGGCTTTCTGCGCATATGCCATGCCTGATTTGCCGTACTGCGCGCACAGCGCTTTCCAGCCGTCCATATCGAGCTCCTTGGCTGTCTTGCCGTACATTCTATGCGCCCGGCCGGATTTCCAGGCAATCTCGTAATTATCGGGATTTGCTTCCGCCGCCCGGGTGTACAGGTCCACCGCCTTTGCGAGGTTTTGCATGCCGCCTTGGTCGTAGGCGGCATCCGCGGCTTTAAGGTCGTCCGCGGCCTGGGACGGCAGGGGACCCCCCAGTCCGATGACTAGCAGGCATAACGTGATCTGGATCAGTTTTTTCATGGTTTCTCCTCATACTTATGCGGTTTGGAGGGTGCCGATAATATCGGCAATCGACAGGATACTTTTTTGGGCCAGAAACGACTCTAAGCCCTCGACAATATCAAGGGTGGCCCGGGGATTGACGAAATTGGCCGTTCCGACCTGGACCGCCGTGGCCCCCGCGATCAGAAATTCCAGGGCATCCCGGGTTGAAAAGATGCCGCCGATCCCCACCACCGGTACGCTGACGGCTTCACACACCTGCCAGACCATGCGCAGGGCCACCGGTTTGATGGCCGGACCGGACAATCCACCGGTGATATTGGCCAGTTTCGGGCGTCGGGTCTCCACGTCAATGGCCATGCCGGTGATGGTGTTGATCAGCGAGACCATGTCGGCCCCCGCGTCTTCCACCGCCCGGGCTATTTCGGAAATATCGGTCACATTGGGAGACAGCTTGACCATGAGCGGTTTTTGGGTCCGTTTTCTGACCAAACGGACTACCCGGTAGGCCGAGCGCGCATCCACACCGAAAGCGATGCCGCCGGCCTTTATATTCGGGCAGGAGATATTGACCTCCACCCCGGCGATACCGTCGGTTTCCTGAACACGGCCGGCCAGTTCGGCGTACTCTTCAACCGTATGGCCGTAGATATTCGCGAAAACCGGAGGGGAGAGTACTTTGAGCGTGGGCAGCTTCTCCTCGATGAAGGCTTCGATACCCACGTTTTCCAGCCCGATGGCGTTCAGCATGCCGCAGGGGGTTTCGGCGATCCTGGGGGGAGGGTTTCCCTTGGCGGGGTGCAAATACAAACCCTTAACAATAATACCGCCCAAACGGTTCAGGTCCATGAGAGGTGCAAATTCTTCACCATAGCCGAAGGTCCCGGAAGCCGTCAATACCGGGTTATTAAGGACAAGCCCCCCCAAATGCACCCTCAGATCCGGTTTGATGTTTTGGGGGAGGGATGTCTCCGGTCCATCCTGCCGTTTCGACTCAACCATGTTTATGTTTCCGTCGGGTTCAGCCTGTCGATAAGGCCTGCTGTGTTGTTTTGACCACGCCAGTACCGCCGGTAAAACCACCCTGCCGGTCTTTTAACCGGCAAATCCCGAACCTGCTGAATCCATTTTGCGGTTTTGGCATGCGCCCTTTGAAACGCGGTGCGGGTCAGATCCCCACGGTGGTCAGGCGGGACTGATCCGGCCCGTTCCTGGAGATGGGCCTCGAATGCATCCCGTTCCGTTTGGCAACCGGCGGCGCGGACAGGGTAATCCTCCAGGACGCTGCGATGCAGCTGCTCGTGAAACCACCACAGCCTGCGGGGTTCGAAAACACCTTCCGGGGCGGGTCCCATGTCGGGCAGCGGATTTCCGTTGAGCCATATCGGTTTAAAGATACTCAGGCATGGCGCCGCTGTTCCGGTGGCCCAATAGACCTGTTCTTCGGAGGTCAGGCTCGCCACCATGGAGCCGGTGGTTTGGGCGGCGTTCCTGGTTAACCGGTTGGCGGCGTGCGCGCAGACGCGGTCGATCAGGAGATGGGTGTCCGGCCGGTACGCTGCCTCGCCATGGTCTCTCAGAATGGCCATGGCGTCTCCGGCGGTCAGGTGGTTTTTTTTATTATTGAGCAGTTGAAGTACGCGAGAGCGGCGGGTGCGGCAGGCGGTAAAAAAGCGCAGTATGGGGTTCGAAAAGCAGTCTGAAAAATGCAGGGGCCGACCCTTCTTCAGCCATCCCTTCTCCCGGGCCACGCGGTGGAGGTCCGCATGGTGGGTGTCAAAGGCCTCACCGATGGTCAGCCCGTTGCTAATGGCGTAAACATCCCTGATGCGCTGCGCCGCCCAGAGAAACCCCGCTGTTTCCAGAACCCATGCCTCTCCCGGATCGGCAATGATAAAACTGTTATGATAAACCATCTTTTTATCTTCAAATCCGCAGACGCCACCCTGCCCATAATCCGCCAGGAGTTGTATGATGTTTTCCATGGCGTCGGCAGCCGAGCGGGAACGTTCCAGGGCCAGGCGCAGCATGTCCATACCGGTCAGGCCCGGATCCTTGCGGGCCGGCATACGGGTAAAGACGGCCTCATTGCCGATGACCACCCCCCGTTCATTGGCTCCCATCTCCGCACCCCACATCCAGAAGGGCCGGCACAGCAGCACCGCGCATGTCTCTTTGACCTGGGGAATTTCCAGATAAGTGGTTTGAACCGTAGCGCCCGGCGGATGCGTGCGTCCCGGGTGGTATTCAAGGGCCTGAGCTTCATTGGGCTCCCGGTCGCTGTTTTTCCCGAAAATGATGGTGCCGCCGGTGAAATGCGGGAGGGCGATAAAGGTGTCACACATATCAACGCCTAATCTTTCCCGGAAGGATGAATTCATACCGCTTCCTAAGGAGGGTAGTGGTCAGCCATCGATCCACCCGGCGGAACGCCAGAAACAGGGTCCAGATCCATCTGTCCTCCCGGTAGTAGGCTTTTACGGCCGGCACTGTCAACGGCTCCATGTGGCCGGTTAGATACTGATTGATGACATCTACGGCTGTGGGAACCAAGTCCGGCCGCTGCTCCTTGTAAAGGTTGGCCGCCAGGTCGGTGTAGACCATGCGGGCTTTGTAGTAGCGATTCATCACGTCCTGCAGAAAAAACAGCCTTATTATCCAACGCAGGAAACCGGGTGCACTGCGCAACAGCAATTCGGGGTCCAGCTGCTCAATCCCTTGTTTTCGAAAAAGGGGAGTGCCGGTGTCGATATAGATCAACTGCGACCCCTGATCATCCCCCGTGTACCAGTTGGATATCTGGCCGTCAATGGCCAGTTCCAGAGCCGGAGCATGGGACTGGTTGAACTGCCGTATTTTGGACAACTCGGCCATAATTCGCCGCAAGAGGATTTCAGCCCTTCGCGGTCCACAGGACTGTATGCGACGGTGCCCGAAACCGTCCGCCAAGAGCTTTTGCTGGACGATATAGAGCACCACGGGCCGATCGGGAGCGGCGACAATAGCCGTCCCGTCCCCGGGCAGCTTCAGACCGGCCTGTTTGAGAAGACGGCAATATTCACGGTATTTCTCCAGGTATTCTTCAGCCGAAGATCGATCTGAAAACAGCGGCATCCGCTTGAAAGCCATACCCGGGAAATCCCTGATCCGGAAAATGGTGGAGATCTCACCATAGTCGAGAATGTCAGCGGGAATGGATGTCTCGGCCAGGTTTTGGGGATTTAGCCCCGTTTCAAATCGATAGAGCTGTTTCTTATCTATATCCATAGGCAGTCTTTAGGACGGGATGCGCAGGACGGCGTCCATACCGGCCCGCGCAAGGGACAAGGCCCGGTCAAGCCGGTCGGACACCTCATCAACCTGGTCCAGCGTCATGGTCAGCGGGGGAAGCAACTGGCATATGCGGGTATCGTTGTTGGCGTAGACCATGAGCAGCCCGCTGTCAAAGGCTGTTTTTGACAAAAGCGGTCCGCTGAAGGCGTCTCTCAGCTCGAGGCCCATCATGAGGCCGCGCTGACGCAGGCCCCGCAGAAAGGCGGTGTGCTTTTCCCCGAGCACCGCCAGTTGCTCCGCAAAGCGGCCGGCCAGCCGGTTGACCTGCGCCAGAAAAGCGGGGTCGGATACGATCTCCAGAACCCGCTGTGCCAGGATACAGCCCACCTCCGACCCACCGAAGGTGGAAACATGGATAAACGGGTCGACGTGAAACACCGCTTCCAGGGGGGAGCGTATTACCGTGGCCGAAATGGGATACAAACCACCGGACAGCCCTTTTCCCAGCACGACAATATCCGGTATGATACAGTCATATTCGAAGGCCCAAAGCATACCGGTACGGCCCAGTCCCGTTTGAACTTCATCCAGGATCAGTACGATCTCCTTTCTGCGGCACAGATCGCTGACCTCCTTCAGATAACCCTCAGGTGGAATGACCACACCCAGGGTTGCTGGAATGGGCTCCAGGATCACCGCGGCCGTATGCCGATCCACCGCCGCTGAAAGGGCGGCCGTGTCGCCGAACGGAACTTGCAGAAAATCGGGATGCGATGACCGGAAAGGGCTTCGGTATTTCTTGTCTCCGGCTGCCACGGCCAAGCCGGTATGGCCGTGGTACCCTCCCCCGGCGGAGATAACACCCGTCCGGCCGGTGTATCCCCGGGCCACCTTGATGGCCAGATCAACAGCCTCACCGCCCCCCGCGCCGAAAATGGTATAGTCCAGATCTCCCGGCATTCGCCGGGCAAGCTCGCGGCCCAGATCGGCCCTGGGTTTACTGATCAGGTGGCTGTTGCCGATGTCGTACCGATCCAGGGCATTTTTTAGAAGCTCGATGAGCTCCCGGTTGCGATGCCCCAGGTTAAAAACGCCGCCGTTGCAGTGCAGGTTGAACAGGCGTCTATCTCCGTCCAGATCCCACAAATAGGGACCCTCACGGCGGCCTATGACCATATCCATCTCATACTTCTTAAAAAAGGCCGCTTTCCCGGACGAGACATGGGCGCCGAAGCGTTCAAAGACGATCTCTTTCTCACCGTATGGTGTATGGCTGGTACGGGTATTCATGGTGATTCCCCTATACGGATATTCCAGGTGTTTTTAGCACAGGGGGAACATTGTGGCAACCGCAGGTGGCACCTATTGCAGGGTAACCGCATTGAGAACGCATGAAGTGCAGCGGCGATGCATGGCTCTTTTCAGACGGTTGCCCTGGCACCTATTCAACAAAACGGCCACATAAGACCGGCATTGCCGGACCGTCGCCCTGAAAATGCAAGCTGACACTATTTACTATTGACGCTTCCGGTGCTAATGTGCTTTCTGGATGCATGCCCACCAGCCTCACTGAACCCAACAGACGGACCCCTGACCCGGAGAAAAAGGACATGCCGGAAAACCATACCATGGATGCATCGGCCCCCTATCAAAGCGGAGAAAATCCCGAAAGAGATGCCTGGTATACGGCATTTTTTATCGAAAATCATCTGGATTATTTCGCCTATCCCGATCGGGTGGCCAGCCCTGAGAAGGTCCGCTTCATGGTTTACACCGACGGGGAGGAACGTTATTACCCCTGTTCGGACCGCATGTTCGAATCCATTATGAACCGCATGCGGTCCTTTTTTTTGCAGGAAAAGTACAATGAGGCCCTCCAGGGTGTACTCGAGATGATTGAGCGTCAAATCGAGGATGAAAAGGAACGCAACTATTTGAAATCCCTGATTACGATCAAATACCAGCATGAAACCCGGGAGGAGCTGATGATTCCTTCCCGGCTGGAAAAACGTCTGATCAAGATCTTTCTCAACCGCACCCAGATCGAAGATCCCTGCGTTTTCATCAAGGCCAGGCGCAATCGTCTCGTCCACAACGCCCTGAACTCCGGAGCGTTTAAAACGGCGTTTAACCAATTCGAATCGCGTCATTTATCCCCCGGCCTCTCCACGGTTCCCGATATCCGTAATGCGATCAACCGTCTGCAACTCACGCGGCTCCTGGCTCTCTGCTGCCATGGCGCCCTTTGGGAAACGGAAACCGAGGCCGCCATACAGGTGGATGATTACCTGGCCCTTTTCAAACGCACCATTGCCGGAAACGTGCTCCCGCCGCTGTTAAATTTTCTGGGTATCTCGGACCAAAAGGCTGCCGGCAAACCCGTCCCGCACCGTAAAATCCTATGGCTGGCCGACGAATCGGGCGAGGTACTGCTGGATATCGCCCTGATTCGCTTTCTGATAAAACTGGGACATAAAATCATCATCGCCTTTAAAGACGGTCCCCTGTATACCAAAGTCGGTTTTTTGGACGCCAAACATGATGATGTACTGCGCCGGCACCTGTCCGACGCGGTCTGGATTGAAGAAAAAGGCATGAACAAAAACAGCCTCGTGGATATCCTCAGGAGCGAGAATTCCATCTTCGTCGTATCGGACGGCAGTCGAGAAAATCTCAACCTGTTGTTGGCCACCACCACCTTTGCCCGGATTTTCAAGGAGGTTGACGGTGTGATCTCCAAGGGAGCGGACCAAAAAAAGCGGCTCTTCTTTACCCACTTCCGGTTTACGCAGGATATTTTCAATATCTGTGAGGATGAAAACGGCGTTTTGGTGGTTGACTATAAACCCAGGCATCCGGAAGTGGTCAAATTTTCCTACAAATCCCTTGAAGAACGCTCCCGGGCGCTTATTGCGAAGATGGAAAGGGTCAAAAAAGAGGGTAAAACCGTGATGTTTTACAGCGGCATTATCGGCTCCATTCCCGGAAAGATTCCCATGGCCAAAAGGGTCATGCGCACCACCATAGAGGAGATCCAGCAGCAATCGGTGATGACCTTCATCATCAACCCGTCGGAACATTACGAACCCGGAATGGACGCGGATGATCTCATGTACATGTGGGAAATCGTCCAGCGAAGCGGCCTGATCGATATCTGGCGGTTTCAAACCTATGAGGATATTGCCCGGGCCTTTGAAACCATGGGCCGAAAGATTCCTCCCGAATGGGTGGGAAAGGACGCCACTTTCAGCACCGGGTGCACCAAGGAGATGAAAATCGCCCTC
>CAZWGD010000057.1:0-9317 GCA_964633235.1 uncultured Desulfobacteraceae bacterium
ACTAAAACCAGCGCTTACGACGCTAGGGCAATGCTTCCCGGATAACCAATTTCCGAATACCTCGCCATGGTTAAAAAAATCAAACCCATCCGGAATATGGAGGACATCAACCGTCTCAGGAACAGGCTGTCATCAAATCCGCGGGACCTCATGATTTTTGATTTAATTACCTCGGCCGGTCTTAAGCTGGATGATGTCCTGAATCTCAAAGTCAAGGACCTTGACGGGCTTATTGAAGGGGATTTCATTCCGGTGGCGGACCCTTATGCCGACAAGGCAGGCAAACCGGTCATGACAAAGCGCATTAAGGAAACCTACAGCTTGATGCTGAGCAAGCAAAATCCGCTTCAAGATGACTACCTGGTTAAATCGAAAAAGAGCAACGCCGCTTTGGAGCCGCCTTCGGTTTCCAGGCTGATCGCCCAGTGGTTCAGAAAAGAAAAACTGGAAGGGCTGGCCGGGGTCAAGTCGCTGCGCAAAACCTGGGAATTACACTTCAACAAACATAATCCCCTGCAAAGCGCCATGGCTCCCTCCGGCGGCGGCAGCCGTTACGGCGGTCCGCTCACCCATAAAATGAGCGATCAAATCCACTCAATGTTGCTTGACCTGATCCTTACCGGAAAATTGACCCCCGGGGAAAGGCTGATAACCCGGCACATCGCCGAAGAGATGAACGTCAGCCCAATGCCCGTCAGGGATGCCCTTAATCGTCTGGCGGCAAACGGGGTCGTGAACCTGGAAGCCAACCGAAGCTACTATGTAAATGCGCTCTCGAAAACGGATTTAATTGAAATTACGGATATGCGCCTGATCCTGGAGCCTATAGCCGCGCGTCAGGCCCTGGAAAAAATCGGCCCGCGGAGGATGACGGCCATCACCAAAATCGCCGACAGATTTCACCAGGCCGTCGAACATGAAGCCCGCAGCACTCTGGTGCAAAGCAATCGTGAATTTCATTTCAAAATCTATGGTTGTACGCAAAATCGCAAGATGATCAGCTTCATCGATCAGCTTTGGAACATGCTGAGCCCCTATTTGTACCTGTTGTCGGAGAAAAGCAGGTTTTATAACTTCAGAAAGGGGGGGTATAAAAACCACCAAGAAATTGTATCCGCTTTAGGCCGACGGGACCATAAATCCCTGAAATACTGGATTAAGAAAGACATTGAATTTGCCTTCGAAGGCATTATGGCCGAGTTTTTCAAATGAGATTTTTGGACGTACTCTCCCCGCAGGAACTGGAGCTGCTTCACGGACAGGCTTTGGCTGTTCTCAAGCATACCGGATGTCTAGTCGAGCATCGTGAAACCCTGGAACTGTTACGGGACGCGGGTGCCGGGGTGGACTTTGACAAAAAAAGGGTGCGTCTTCCGGGGCAAATGGTGGCGGATGCTCTGGCGTCAACCCCGGGGGGCTATCCGGCTGCCGCTCGTGAGCCGGAAGCTTCCTATGATGTCTATGCCGGTATGGCGGCAAAATTCCGCTGCCTGGGCGGGGCCCTGAATTGGCTCTCCACGGTGACCGGCGAAAACCGGCCCATCACCATGGCCGATGCCAAAAATATGCTAACCCTGGCCGACGCTTTGCCGCAAATCGACCTGGTGGGTACGCCTTATATTTCTGAAGTACCGGCTAAAACCTATGATATCCATGCGTTGCGACTGGCGCTCAGCAGCACGGGCAAGCCCATCTGGAGCCTGACCACAAGTTCGAAAAACCTGCGCCACCAGATGGAATTGGTGGCGGCCGTAAGTGGTGGATTTCGAAAACCGGAAGAACCCAAACGCATCAGCGGCATTGTCTGTGTCATCGATCCGTTACGATTTTCCGGAGAAGAGATTGAGCGCCTCAAGATATATGGTGACCATGGTGTACCGGTGAAATGGACCTCTTCCTCGATGATCGGCGGGAATGCGCCTTATACCGCCGCCGGAACCTTGGTGCAAAACATCACCCAGTTTCTAGCCTCCCTGGTGATTACCGCAACCGTCCGACCGGGCACACCGGTGGTCTATTACACCACGCTACAGGCTATGGACATGCGAAACGGCTTGGCGCTTTTCGCTTCACCCGAGTTGATGCAGATCAGAGCGGCCATGGCTCAGTTCGCCAGGCATTACGGTGTGCCCAGCTCCATAACGACCGTGAATTCCACCGGATCGGAAAAAGAACAGGCCATTTTGTTGCGCAGCATGGGGCTCTTAAACTGCCTCATGGCGGGGGCAAGTGAAATCAACCTGAGCGGCTCGCTGGATGGCGGCCTGTTTTTCAGTCCGGAGTTTGCGGTGCTCGACAACGAAATTATGGCCTATCTGCGCAGTTTCTTGAAAAGATTTGACATCGACCCTGAACGCACGGGTTTGGAGGCCATCTCGCGCTGCATAGAGACGGGGGAGTATCTGTCGGATGAGCATACCGTTGAATATTTGCGGGTGGAGAGGCATTATGAGGGCGATCTTTTCGAGTGGCGAAGCCGCGAATCCTGGTTGGAAACGGATTCGCGCTCTCTCCTGGAGCGGGCTTGGGAAAAGGCCCATCATATCATCAAGACTCACGAGGTGCCACCTCTGGAAGAAAAACTGGAAAAGGAGTTGGATGCCATCGTGGCCGCAGCAGACAAGGAGCTGCTGGACTGAATGGAAACCATCTCGGTCAAACAGAGAGGGGCTTAGCCACTGAAAATGCCGTCGGGCAGACCACATCCGGGCTTAAGCGCCTTGCTGCAGGCAAGGTTAGGCGGCAACCCTTTAACAGTCGGCAATATGGCCGGCAAGGCGTTGGAAAAAACACCTGATGGACATCTTGGACAACATAACCTTTCCTCCCATGATACGCGTCCGGCAGAAATTCAATCGCCGGCACGTGGCCGACGTGGAAGGCGTGATCCTCGCGCAGGTCAGGGCGCTTGCGCCGGACCTGCCCGTCCGGCCGGGGCAAAGCGTCGCCTTGGCCTGCTCGAGTCGCGGACTGGCCGACTATGTGTGCATTGTCAAAAGCGTGGTCGCCGGCCTAAAGATGCTACAACTCAAACCGTTCATTATTCCGGCCATGGGGAGCCATGGCGCGGCCACGGCCGACGGCCAGCAAAAGGTACTTGAGGTGCTCGGTATTACTGAATCCACGGTCGGTGCACCGATTCGCTCCAGCATGGAGGTTGTCGCAATCGGACGGATCTATCAGCAGGTTCCGGTCAATATCGATCGTCTGGCGTTCGAAGCGGATCATATCGTACCCATCAATCGCATCAAAGAGCACAACGGCTTTGAAGCCGACATCCAGAGCGGGCTGATGAAAATCATGGCCATCGGTTTGGGCAAGACTGCGGGTGCCAAACGATACCATCAGGCCATGAATACGTATGGCTACTACAATGTCATTTTAGAAAGTGCCCGTACGGTGCTTAGGAGAAGCAATATCCTTTTTGGCGTGGGCAGTATTGAAAACGCCTACCACCAGGTTGCCGGGGTGGGTGTATTCAAAAAACAGGACATCGAGGCCCGGGAAAAGACCTTTTTGGCCAAGTACAGGAGCATTAAAGCCTCGCTTCCCTTTGATTTTGCACACGTCCTGATGGTTGAAGAGGCGGGCAAGGAAATTTCCGGCCGCGGGTTTGACACCAAGGTGGTGGGGCGCATCGGCAGCTATCTATCTCCGGATCCTGAAAAACCGGTTATCAAACGCATCATGGTTTCGGACCTCACGGAGAGAACCCGGGGCAATGCTACCGGTCTGGGTGCGGCGGATGTGATCACCAGACGGCTTTATGACAAAATTGACCGGCACACGACTTTGGTCAACCACGTGGTCGGAGCTCAGCCTGAGATCGCCAAAACACCGCTGGTCATGGCCAATGACCGCGATGCCCTCAGGGTTTGCATGATGTCGGTGGGATTGATACCCCATAACGAGCAAAAAATCATGCGGGTGAAAAATACCCTTTATTTGGACGAGGTGGATATTTCATCGGCCTACGCACCCGAGCTGAGTGGTCGCCGCGATCTGGAAATTGTCAAACCGGCCCGGCCCTTAAAGTTAAAAAGCGACGATTACTTCGAAAGGTTTGCAAAGGCATAGATTATTAAGAAAGCTTGATGGCCGACAGGCAAAACGGCCCCTTTTGAGCCGGTCTGTTCGCCGACAAACGGGAGATTAACAAATGACGCCCACCTTGAACAAAGCACAAAAAATGTTACAGCGTTCGATTGCCAGAATCGCCAAAGAAAAGATTGCGCCACTGGCCGAGGAAACCGATAGACAGGCAAAATTTCCCTGGCACACTGTCAAACTGCTGCGAAAATACGACATGTTCGCCGTTGATTTTCCAGAAAAATATGATGGCGCCGCCATGGGACTTTCCTCAATGTGCCTGATCGTGGAGGAGTTGGCCAGGGTGTGCGCCTCCAGCTCGGTTATCTGTTGTGTGCATGAGCTGGGAGCTACGCCTATCCTGTTGGCCGGTACCGCAGAACAGAAGCAAAAATATATCCCTGATCTGGCATCAGGCCGAAAATTGATCGCCTTTGCTTTAACCGAACCCGGTGCGGGATCGGACGTCGCCGGAATCGAAACGAGCGCCCTAAAATCGGAGGGTGGATACTGCATAAATGGTGTGAAGACCTTCATCTCCCATGCCGATGTGGCCGACAATATTGTGGTGACGGTCAAGACCGATCCTGAGATAAAGCCCCATCGAGGGCTTAGCATGTTTGTCGTGCCCAGAGGTGCTCCAGGGCTGAGTATCGGCAAGCACGAAGACAAAATGGGGGTGCGGGGGTCATCGACGGTGGAGGTGATTTTTAAGGACGTGTATGTTCCTGCTGAAAATAGAATCGGCAAGGATGGTGACGGCTTTGCCATTGCCATGAAAACCTTTGATATCACCCGCATACCGGTGGCGGCCCAGGCCGTAGGTCTGGCCCGGGGCGCGTTTGATGCCGCCCTGGGCTTTACCAAAGAGCGCAAACAGTTCGGCAGACCGGTTTTTGCCAACCAGGGTATCCAATGGATGTTGGCGGATATGGCCTCCCGGCTGGAGGCGGCGCGTCTCTTGACCTACCAGGCCGCGGTCATCTTTGACGGGCTTCCCAAGAACATGGAGCGGCTGCCCAAACAGGCCATCCGCCTGTCAGCCATGGCCAAACTGGTGGCGGCGGAAACGGCCATGCGGGTGACCACCGATGCTGTGCAACTGTTCGGCGGATACGGCTTCACCACGGATTATCCGGTGGAGCGCATGATGCGGGATGCCAAGATTACTCAGATATACGAAGGCACCAGTCAAATTCAAAAAATGGTTATCGCGCAAACGCTATAAATGTGGTCATTATCCAAACGATGGGAACTGAAAATGAACAACTTATTGAGGATGCATGCAAAGGACAATGTAGCTGTCTGTCTGGCGGATGGAAAGCCTGATGAAGCCGTGGCGCTCACGGCTAAAAATGGTGAAAAGTTGGATGCGGTCAAACTGATGGACGAGACGCCCTTTGCCCACAAAGTGGCCTTGAAGGAAATTCCCGCGGGTGAACATGTCATCAAGTATGGCGAGATCATCGGTGTCGCCACTCAGAATATACAAACCGGCCAATGGGTGCATGTACACAACCTGCAAGGCCTGAGAGGTAAAGGAGAAAGCTGATGACGGCACCATTTATGGGTTATCTGCGTCCCGACGGACGGGTGGGTATCAGGAATCTTGTGGCGGTTTTATCGGTCATGGACAACACCAACCCCACGGCGCACCGCATTGCCGATATGGTTACCGGAACGGTGGCCATCAGTACGCCATTTGGGCGCGGTCAATTCGGCTATGATCGTGACATGACCTATAAAACCCTGGCGGGCCTGGCGACCCATCCCAATATCGCCGCGGTGTTGATATTGAGCTTGAGTATGGACACGGCCCGCTACCTACTGGAGTTGATTGAACCCTGTGGAAAACCGACCCGGGCCCTGGGTCTCCAGGAAACCGGCGGCACTTTAAACCTGACCGCCACCGGGGCCAAAATTGCCGCAGAACTGGTATGCCAGGCCTCGGAAATACAGCGACGGGAAAGTCCTCTTTCCGATCTGGTCATCGGGGTTGAATGCGGCGGATCGGATGCCACCTCCGGCCTGGCCAGCAACCCGGCGGTGGGATCTTTTGCCGACCGTCTGGTAGACGCCGGCGGGACCATTATTTTATCGGAGCCGGCCGAGTTTATGGGCGGTGAGCATATCTTGGCCGCTAGGGCCGTATCTGCAAAGGACAAGCTGCGCATCGTCGAAATGGTCAAGTGGTTTGAAAACGAAGCCTTGAGACAGGGCTTGGATATGCAGAAAACCAATCCCACGCCGGATAACATGGCGGGTGGTCTGACGACCCTGGAAGAGAAATCCTTGGGAGCTATCGCCAAAGGCGGCACCAGGCCCATCACCCAGACGCTTGAATACGCAGCGTCGCCCACCAAAAAGGGACTGGTGGTTATGAATACCCCTTCGGCCGCCTGTGAATCCATGAGCGGCCTGGCAGCCGGCGGGTGCCAGATCATCATTTTTTCGACCGGCAGGGGAAATTCCATTGGTGCCACGGAAGTGAGCCCCACCATCAAGGTAACCGGCAACCCGAATACGGCGCAGTCCATGCCGGAAAACATCGACTTGGATTTGAGTTCCATCATTACCCGCCATGAACCCATCGACCAGGCCGGCGAGCGGGTATGGGACCTGGTTGTCAAAGTAGCCAACGGCAAATATACGACCGCTGAAGTACTCGGGGAATGTCAACTCTCGGTGAGCCGATGGGGGCTTTCCGTATAAAAAAAGGGAGAACACCTAATGGCAGCAAACAAGGTACATGTATTGCGTTTAGAAGACATTGCCGCGGAAAAGCTGGATGGCGGCGGTGAGGTGCGCAGAATTGTGACCAAAGAAAAAACAGGCATGGATCTGACGTTTTCAAAAGCCTTTGCACCCACCGGCGCCGGGCACGATATGCACTGTGATGCGGATCAGGATGAAGTCATTTTTTGTCTCCAGGGCGGCGGGACCATGACCGTTGAAGGTCATGGCGATATTAAATACAGTCCCGGTATGGTCATCGTCATCCCAAGGGGGGTCAAGCATTGCAATAAAAACACTACCGACCGGGAACTGCATGTGGTCACTATGTTTAACCCGGCTTTGCGCTGATAGGGTTCCACCAAAGGAGATAAAATGCCATTACGGAAAGACGACATCAGGATTTCTGCGTCAGCGTTAAAAGGCTTTACGGCCCAAGTGCTATGCAAAGCCGGAATGCCCGAGCCGGATGCGAACCTGACCGCGGACAACCTGGTTTTTGCCAATCTGAGAGGCATCGACACCCACGGGGTAACGCGGCTGGACACCTATGTTAAAAAGCTGGAAGGCGGGGTGATCAACCGGCGGCCCAAGATTGAAACCTTAAGAGATAAGGGCGCTACGGTGCTGATCGACGGTGATGACGGCATGGGACAGGTGGTGGCCCATAGAGCCATGCAGATAGCCATCGAGCGTGCGGCTGAGAGCGGTATTGCCCTGGTGGGGGCTATCAACTCTGGTCATATCGGCGCCCTGGCGTTTTGGTCGATGATGGCCTTGCCCCACAATATGATCGGCTTCAGTACCAGTAACGGTACCGCCATTGTGGCTCCCTGGGGAGGGCGCAAACCACGCTTTGCCAACCAGCCCATCGCTATTGCGGCACCCACAGGGGGCGAATTTCCGCTGGTGCTGGACATGGCCCTGACCCTGTCTTCGAGAGGCAAAATATCGCTGGCGGCTAAAAACAACCAATCCATCCCCAGGGAGTGGGCCATGGATGAGAACGGCCAGCCAACCGAAGACCCCAATGAAGCCTTGAAGGGCGGACTGCTGGCCATCGGCGGCTACAAAGGGGCCGATTTGGCGATTATGATCGAGGTGCTGACGGCCGTTCTGTTTGGGGGGAAGTTGGGGCCGGAATGCGGATGGCTGGCACCACCCGATAAAATCCTCGCCAAACCGCTTGGGTTCAATACCCTGGTGGCGGCAATCAATATCGAAAACTTCATTCCCATCCAACAGTTCATTGAACGAACCGACTACCTTATCAAGACACTCAAGGCGGTACCCAAGGCCAAGGGTACCGATACCATTCTCATGCCCAACGAAAAAGAGTACCTCTTCGAGGAGAAGAGATCCAAAGCGGGCATTCCTCTGAATGGTGTATCCGTGAAAGAACTGAATGGTTTGGCCCACAAGTATAATTTGCCTGGGTTCAAACCAGAAGGGCAATAGCGCCGTACCTCTGTGATGGTAGTATTGACATTATACTTTCTTTATTACTACTTTCTTCAGGCACCATTACCGACAGGGATGTTCTTTTAAATGTTTGATTCTATTATGGGAGGATATTACCTTTGAATGTAGCGGATATCATAAAACCACAAATTGCAGAAAGCCCCGATAAGACGGCGATTATTTTTGGCGAACGACGCATCTCCTATGCTGAATTGGATGATCTGATCGATTCCACCGCCAACGAAATCCTAAAAATGGGGTTTGCAAAAGGGGATGTGCTCTCCGTGTTTCTACCCAGCATCCCGGAACTGATCATTGCCTATCTAGGGACGGTCCGGGCGGGGGTGACCGTCAACCTGGTCAATGCCATGCTGCAGAAGATGGAAGTGGAATACATCCTTAACGACTGTTGTTCCAAAGGGATTCTGACGGATGGCAGGCGGCTTCCGATCATTGAGTCGGTACGCTCTGAGGTGACATCGCTGACTGATGTGATTGTTTTGGAAGACCAGGGGCAGGGAGAATATCCAAGCTTCAAATCCATGCTGACAAATGGAAACCGTGAGTTCCCGGCACCGCAAACCAAGGGCAGCGATCTATGTCATTTGATGTATACTTCGGGTACCACGGGTAGGCCCAAGGGCGTCATGGCCACCCACGGGAATATCCGCCATAATGCCGTAGAGTTTGGCGAGGTTCATTATAAACCGGAGGACACCATCATGGTGGCCACCCCTATTTTTCACTGCTGGGGACTGGTGAACGGTACGTTCGGCATGCTCTCAAAGGGCGGGACCGTCATTACGGTGGAGCGCTTTTATCCCGATCAGGCCATAAGCGACATCCAGCAATTGAAGCCTTCCATTTTCATAGGGGTTCCGCCTATGTACAACCTGCTGCTCAATCATCCCGATCTGGACAAAAGCGATATCTCCTCGGTAGTATTCTGCCTTTCGGCGGCCACCAAGATGCCTGAAAACCTCATCCGCAAGGTGGAGCAAAAATTGAGTTGGCGCTACGCCGAGGCGTGGGGG
>CAZWGD010000058.1:0-1697 GCA_964633235.1 uncultured Desulfobacteraceae bacterium
GGTCAAAAACAGCAGCTACATGTTCATCACCGGCCCCGACGTGATCAAATCGGTGACCGGTGAAGAGATCACTTTCGAGGCGCTGGGCGGCGCCATGGCCCACAACGAAAAAAGCGGGGTGGCCCAGTTTGCCAGCGAAAGCGACGAAGACGCCATCCAACAGATCAAGCGTCTGCTTTCTTACCTGCCCGCCAACAATATGGAAGACCCTCCCATGGCGACCTGTGACGATCCGGCCGCCAGGACCGACCCGGCTTTGGACACCATCATTCCGGATAACCCCAATCAATCCTACAATATGCGCGATGTGATCCGCGCCATCGTCGACAATGGCGAGATTTTCGAGCCGCACCGCTATTTTGCCAAAAATATCATCGTCTGCTTCGCCCGCTTGAACGGCCGCAGCATCGGCATCATCGCCAACCAGCCCGCGGTGCTGGCCGGCTGCCTGGATATCGACGCTTCGGACAAGGCCACCCGGTTTATTCGCTGCTGTGACGCCTTTAACATTCCCCTGCTGACCATAGCCGACGTGCCCGGGTATCTGCCCGGTTCACAACAGGAATGGGGGGGGATCATCCGCCACGGCGCCAAGCTGCTGTGGTGCTACTCCGAGGCCACCGTACCCAAACTGCTGCTGGTCACCCGCAAGGATTACGGCGGCTCTTATCTGGCCATGTGCTCCCGGGACCTGGGGGCGGACATGGCTTTCGCCTGGCCCACCGCCGAAATTGCGGTCATGGGGGCCGCCGGGGCGGCCAACATCATCCACCGCCGGGAAATCAAGTCGGCGGAAGATCCGGAGGCCAAGCGCCGGGACAAGATACAGGAGTACAATGACCTTTTCTCGAACCCGTACAGTGCGGCGAGCCGAGGGTATATCGATGCCGTGATCAGACCCTGCGAGACCAGATCCCGCCTTATCGACGCCCTTGAAGTTATGTGTAACAAACGTGAGTCCCGTCCACCCAAGAAACACGGTAATATCCCCGTATGACGCCTGTAGCGTCCACCGTGAATCGACAGGCGATTTGCCCATGACCATGAAACGGAGACGATATGCTGGATAAAAAGAAGACGGCGGCCGTTATGGCGGCCGTGACGACCTATATCAAAACCGAAGAGGAGGCCGCTGTTTCCCGGGCCGCCATGATCGGACAGCCCATGGCCTCAGCTCCCCCCGAGGCGCCTGTCAAACTATGGGCGATCAGCGGGCGGCAGGAGATCATGCAGACGCGCCGCTTCATGCAGATGAAGGCCTTTCACAGATGAATTGTACGGATTGCCCGCTGAGCTCAAAAGGTGAACCAACGTTTACGACCTGTAAGCCGCGGTGCGCAATCCGCAACCAGTAATCAGAGGAGACCCGCAGGATGAGCGATCACAATCAAGTTAAAATGACCGAGATGAACTATGATAAGGACCGGCCCAAGGCGCAAAACCCGGTTAAGATCGAAGATCTGACCTTGCGAGACGGCCATCAATCCCTGTTTGCCACCCGCGGCCGTACCGAGGATATGCTTCCCGTGGCCGAAATGATGGACGAGGTGGGGTTTTGGGCCGTGGAAACCTGGGGCGGCGCCACCTTCGATACGATGCACCGGTTCTTGAATGAGGACCCCTGGGAACGCATCCGGACCCTCAAGCGCTACATGAAAAAAACGCCCTTCTCCATGCTGCTGCTGGCCCAGAACCTC
>CAZWGD010000058.1:1707-9314 GCA_964633235.1 uncultured Desulfobacteraceae bacterium
TTACGCTGATGATCTGGCCAGGGCCTTCGTGGACCGGGCCTGCGCCAACGGCATGGATATCTTCAGGACCTTTGACGCCCTGAACGACTACCGCAACTTTGAAACCGTGGTGCCCGTGATCAAGGAAAACGGCAAGCATTTTCAGGGGTGCATCTGTTATACCATGACGGAGCCCAGGATGGGTGGCGAAGTGTATAATATCGACTATTATATCAACAAAGCCAAAGCCCTGGAGGCCATGGGCGCTGACAGCATTTGTGTGAAGGACATGGCGGGGCTGATTGCGCCCTATGACGCCTATGCCGTTATTAAGGCCCTTAAGGAAAATTGTACGGTTCCCATCAATCTGCACAGCCATTTTACCTCGGGCATGTCTCCCATGAGCCATCTCAAAGCCATCGAAGCCGGGGTCGATATCATCGACACCTGCATGTCGCCCTATGCCTACCGCACCTCGCATGCTGCCATCGAACCGCTGGTGATGACCCTTTTGGGGACCAACCGGGACACCGGATTCGACATCAGCTTCATGGCGCGCATCAATGAGATCCTGGAAAGGGACGTGATGCCCAAATACAAGCACCTGCTGGATGACTCCAAGACCTCCATTATCGATATCAACGTGCTGCTCCATCAAACACCGGGGGGCATGCTCTCCAACCTGGTCAACCAGCTCAGGGAGATGGACGCCCTGGATAAAATCGACGACGTATACCGGGAACTGCCGCGGGTGCGCAAAGAACTGGGCCAAATACCCCTGGTAACCCCCACCAGCCAGATCGTGGGGATTCAAACGGTGAACAATGTGCTCTTCGATGACGAAGATGAACGCTACAAGATGATCACCGCCCAGGTGAAAGACCTCTGCTACGGCCTTTACGGGAAAACAGCCGTTCCCATCGATCCCCAGGTCCAGAAAAAGGCCCTCAAGGGATATGAAAGGGGAGAGGAGGCCATCACCTGCCGTCCGGCCGAGGTGCTGGAAGCCGAACTCCCCAAGGCCGAAGAAGATGTCGCCGGCCTGGCAGTGGATCTGGATGATGTGATTACCTATGCCCTTTACCCGGTCACCGGGAAACGGTTCCTGCAGTGGAAATACGGCATGGCGGATGTCCCCAAAGAGGTCATGCCCAGAACCATGGAACAGGTCAAGGCGGAAGCCGAGCTGGTGAGAAAAGCCAAGGCCGGCGAACTGGTGGAAAAGCCTGCTGCGGATATCCCGGCCAGGGGGGAGAATACCAGGACCTTCAACGTCTTCGTAGAAGATGAGTGTTTTGAGGTTGGCGTGGATGAGCTCGGCGATTCCCCCGTATTGAGCTATATCCAGCAAATGCCGGTCGGCGCCGCACCCATGGCGCCACCACCCCCGGCACCCGCGGCCCCGGTAGCCCCGGCCCCACCCGCCGCAGCGCCGAAAGCGCAACCGGCTCCCGAGCCCGCCGCAGCGCCGAAAGCGCAACCGGCTCCCGAGCCGGCCGCCGAGCCCGCTCAGGAGCCGGCCGCGAAAGCGGCTGCCGAGGCAGAGGGCACGGTATTGGCGGCCCCCATGCCCGGGATGATCGTCTCCTATGAAAAACAGGTGGGAGACGCGGTCAGCGAGGGGGAAACGGTGGTCATCCTGGAAGCCATGAAGATGGAAAATGCACTACCGGCGCCGGTAAGCGGCACGATTAAGGCCATTAACTTCAGCAGCGGGGATTCCGTGGCCAAAAACGACACCCTGTGTGTCATTGGCTAGAGCCGTCAACGGATGCAGTAAACGGGTGCGAAAACGACCGGCGGGAAGCGGTATGACAGCCGCTTTTGAGGTCCGGTCCCCGGTAAGGCAGTTGGGAGGTCTTCACCCATGAAAATTCATGAATATCAGGCTAAGGAGCTGTTCAAAAAGCAAGGCATTCCCGTTCCGGAAGGGGGGGTGGCCCACAATGCCGACGAAGCGCTTGCCACAGCCGGGGCTTTAGGGACCTATCCCCTTGTCGTCAAGGCCCAAATCCATGCCGGCGGCCGCGGAAAAGGGGGGGGCGTCAAGCTGGTTCACTCGGAAAATGAACTGACCGCGGCGGCCGCAGAGATCATCGGCATGAACCTGGTGACCCATCAGACCGGGCCGGGAGGAAAGACCGTGGGCAAGGTCCTGGTGGAGCAGGCCGTGAATATTCAAAAAGAGCTGTACCTCGGCATTCTCCCGGACCGCGAAACAGCCAAGATCGTCATCATGGCCAGTGAGGCGGGCGGCATGGATATCGAAAAGGTGGCCGCGGAAACCCCGCAAAAAATCATCAAGGTGTTCATCAACCCGCTGGCGGGTATTCAGCCCTACTACTGCCGCTCGATAGGCTTCGGGCTCAACCTGGTTCCGGCGGCAGCCAAACAGCTGAGCTCCCTGCTGGTGAAACTCTACGATTTCTTTGTCACCCACGACTGCTCGATGGTGGAAATCAACCCCCTGGTGGTGACCGCCGATCAGACCGTGGTCGCCCTGGACGCCAAGGTGAATTTCGACGCCAACGCCCTATTCCGGCATGCGCATATTTCGACCTACCGGGATCTGGATGAAGAAGATCCCCTTGAGGTGGAAGCCTCGAAATTCAACCTGAACTACATTAACCTGGACGGTAATGTGGGCAATATGGTCAACGGTGCGGGGCTTGCCATGGCCACCATGGATATCATCAAGATGGCCGGGGCGGAGCCGGCCAACTTCCTGGATGTGGGGGGCGGCGCCAGTGCGGAAATGGTTGAAAACGGGTTTAACATCATTTTAAGCGATAAGAACGTCAAAGGGATTTTGATTAATATTTTCGGTGGCATTCTGCGGTGTGACGTGTTGGCCAGGGGGGTGGTTCAGGCGGCTGAAAAAACCGGCATCCAGGTGCCGGTGGTTGTACGTATGGAGGGGACCAACGTGGAGGAGGGCCGCAGGATATTAGACCAGTCCGGCCTGAATCTGACCACCGCGGTTGATTTGAAGGATGCGGCTGAAAAGGTTTCGGCGCTGGTACGCTGACGCTACTACCGGCATCGATGCAGCTGATACGGCCATTCATGGGGTACATTTATGAGTATATTTGTCGATAAAGACACCAAAATATTGGTTCAGGGGATTACCGGAAAAGAGGGACAGTTCCATACCCGCCGGTGCGTAGCCTACGGCAGCCGGATCGTAGCCGGGGTGACCCCGGGAAAAGCCGGACAAAAAATGGATGACATTCCGGTGTTCAACACGGTCGCGGATGCGGTTGAAGCAACCGGGGCCGGCTGCAGCCTGATCTTCGTTCCCCCACCTTTTGCCGCGGATGCCATCCTTGAAGCGGTGGATGCCGGCCTCGATTTAGTGGTAGCCATCACGGAGGGCATTCCGGTGCTGGATATGATGCGGGTGAAAAACTATATGGCCCTGACAACAACCCGCCTTATCGGCCCCAACTGCCCGGGCATTATTACTCCAGGTGAATGCAAAATCGGGATCATGCCTGGATCGATCCACAAGCCGGGCGGTCCCATCGGGGTCGTCTCCCGCTCCGGCACCCTGACCTATGAGGTGGTCCATCAGCTTACCTTGCAGAATATCGGCCAGACAACCTGTCTGGGCATCGGCGGCGACCCGGTGAACGGCACCAATTTCATCGACTGCCTGGCAGCTTTTGAAAAAGATCCCCAGACAACCGGCGTGGTGATGGTGGGTGAAATCGGAGGCACAGCAGAAGAAGAGGCTGCCGATTTTATCACCGAGAATATGACCAAACCGGTCGTCGGATTCATCGCCGGTCTGACAGCCCCCCCCGGCCGACGCATGGGCCATGCCGGGGCGATTGTCAGCGGCGGCAGCGGTACGGCCCTGGGAAAGATAGAGGCCATGAAGCGCAGCGGGATCCATGTGTGTGAGAATCTGGGAAGGCTCGGAGAGATTTGTGCGCAAGTGTTTAGCTAGATTTCAGTCTTCCCCCGCTATGCATATGGCTATTTGAAAAAAATGAACCGCCAAGGCGCGAAGAACGCAAAGAAAGATGTTAGCATAATACAATCCGAGTTTTGGTCAATTTGATCATCAAGCCACATAGGCTTATTTTATCTTAATCGAATATTTTATCGAATCGTTCTGATTCGATAAAAATCTTAGTGTCCTTCGCGCCTTGGCGGTTAAATTCGGTTAATCAAATATTTACATTCGTAACCTTATTTACAATTTAGGGCACTAAAGAGCGCAGCCATGCATGAAATGGGAATCGCCCTGGAAGTGATCGACATCGCCCGGTCATCCATACCGGCGGACGTTAATAGCGCCAGAATCGAAAAAATCTATCTGAAAATCGGAAGACTGGCCGCCGTGGTGCCCCGGAGCCTGCGGTTTTGTTTTGAAATTGCCGCTAAGGATACCGTCATGGCCGGTGCAGAGCTGGTGATAGAAGAAACCCCGGTGGTTGCGAGATGCCGGGATTGCCGGCAGGAATGGACCCTCGACGGTCCGGTTTTTGCGTGTGAAGCCTGTCAAAGCGGTGCCGTAGAAATCATTTCCGGCCGGGAGCTCGACATCGAATCCATTGAAATTGTCCAAGAGGATACACCCGATGCTGCTTGATGTTACCCAGACCCGCAAATATAATCACCACAAGCATTTTCATAAGCCCCATACCCCCCATGCGCCATCCGGCAGGCGAGAGATGCCCAATGATCAGGTCGGTGCAAACGAGGCTTCCCACAGCCAAGGCAGACGCAAAATTCAGGTGGTTCGCAGGGTGCTGGATGTCAACGAAAAGATGGCCGCTGAGAATCGAAAGCTGTTTGCCGAACACAACCTCTTTGTGCTGAACATGATGAGTTCGCCCGGCTCGGGGAAAACCACGACCCTCGAAAGCACAGTATCCCGGCTTGAACCCGAAATCGCCTGTGCGGTCATCGTGGGTGACATTTGCACCACCAACGACGCCGACCGGCTGGCTGCCACCGGCATACCCGTGGTTCAGATCAACACGGATGAATTCGGAGGTGACTGCCACCTTGCCGCCCATGTGATCGAAAAGGCGGCCCACAGCATCGATCTTTCCGCTATCGATCTTTTGATCGTGGAAAATGTGGGCAATCTGGTCTGCCCGGCGGAGTTCGATATCGGCGAGGATGTCCGGGTGGTGGTGCTCAGTGTGACCGAAGGGGAGGACAAACCCCTGAAATACCCCCTGATGTTCCGGGAGTGCCACGCGGCCATTTTAAACAAGATCGATCTGCTGCCCTATCTTAACTATGACCGGCAAGCAGCGGTGGACAATATCCTCCAGATCCATCCCGAGATGCCGGTTTTCGAACTGTCGGCCCAGACAGGGGAGGGGATGGAGCCCTGGCTGGCCTGGCTGAAACAGCGCATAGAACACAAGCGTCATATGCATTAGGCATAGCGATGCCCTATTGTGAGCGACTACTTCCCTCCCCGCGATCCAGTCCCGGTGCCGCCTAACTCTCGTAAGAAACCGTAGATCCTCGCGTATAAGCAGCGCGCTTCGTCAGCAAAGGTTCAGCATCAATAAACAATGTGACTCGTCCTTGACTTACAGCTTGAAGGTGCAATCACGGCCATTCCCCGGCCAGTCACATGGGACTGCTTTACAACCAAACCACCGCCTGAAAAACGTTTGCCGTCATGACTGGTGATCTTAACTTTTGCACAACCATCCACCACAACAGTTAATTTTTGTGGATAATCCTTCATTCTCTTGCTGAAATACCACGTTGGCCTATCGCCATTATAACGTCCATGATAATTTCCGTGCTCCGTCAGATTGTTTTGTCCACTCGTAACCGCATGGGCTGGGAGAACACCAAATTCAACAATAGGGCTTGTCCATTTATGCGGAAGCACACTGCAGCCAGCTAACACTGTACTTTTTAGGGCAATTCTTTTGAGTATCTTTCTCCTGTCTCTATTCTCCAGTTTACCATTAATTGATTGCTCAGGCACTGAAGGCATTTTACCACTACTGTTTTCCAGGTCATGATCTTTTGTCATCAACTTTCCTCTTTCTTTTTAAGTGAGCATATAAATAGACCTTAACCCATCTCCATATCATCCGGGGATGATCAATGCAACGTGTCTTCCAATAGGAAATCCCATGCAGATGGCCATAGTATACCTGCAACCACCATTGGGATGGCAACAGGGTGTTTTTTAATCGTACTGCCAGTTTGCTTTTTTTGGCTGTTCTCAGTTTTCGCAAGGGCCAACCGCTAAAGGGGTGTCCGACGCCCCATGGTTTCCTCTTGATATCGAATCCTAGTTTCGTGCATAAAGGCCCGGGCCAGGGGGTCAAATAGTGGAAACGAGAGATAGAGTTCAATAAAGTCGGCACCTCTCGGCGGATCTGTTGCCAGTTTATATCTGTAAGATATTTTTCAACAAGGCTGATAATATCCGCCACATGAACCAGTCTATACGGCTCATAAGTGAGTGGCGCCTGAAAACCATGGAGAAAAACATAGATGATCGTGTCTTTGAGGGAAAGTGTATGAGCAGTGACACCATTGATCTCAACTTTTCGTGCCGTCCGATATGATTTCTCAAGGGGCCAGGTGTGAAGCGGCAGGAGAGTATGGTGTAACTCGATACTAACTGGAAGTCCATCGATGTATTTTTCCAGAGGCGCGAGATGGTAATGGTCATGCGGAATGGCATAACTGTCCGCAATCGTATAGCCGAGGTCGAGAAGGATTTTTTGCGCTTTTTTCAGGTCATTTCTTTTTACAAGTAAATCAATATCACGCATCGGCCGTAGACCGCTTTCACTGTAAACAAAATTACATAGAGCAATACCCTTGACAAGCAGGATATTGATACCTTCGCGATTATACGCATTAATAATTTCAGTTATGGCCTTATTTCTACTCTTGTTCGCGCGTCTGCTGCGGAGATACAAGCTCTGCAAGAGGCGACGGGCAGTTTTCGGAACACTGCCGTTAATTTTCATGATGTGTTTATAGAGTAGCGGTGCGACACCATGCTGTTCCGCACTATATATCATTTGCTCCCAAGAGGATTTTCGGGACGGAAAAGCAGCTAGAGCACTTGATAATTCTGCATACATGGCATCATTGCCAAGGTCACGGGAACAGAGGGCTAAGATTTTTTGCACTCTCTAAGCCCACCCTAGAACATCAAAGAGATCCTGCAGTGCACCGTCGATCCCTTGAAACGAGTTATAGGTAATCTGATAGGCAGGTGTTGACCTTGCAATCCGGACAGACTGCTGAAAACCATGGTCTGCTAGATTTCGAGCGTTAACATTACAAGCCATCAGCATGGTACAGACCTGGGCATGAGATAGTTTGTCAATCCTAAGAGGGGCATCAACCTGATAGCGAGGGAAGAGAATCAATACGGGAGCATGGGTTATGGTAGAGAACTTTGGGTTCAGCAAACGGTGAGGAATAAGAACCCCCTGTTTGTCCTTAATAATTTCATTGAAGTCCGGTTCATGGATAAGTTCGCTCACTGCAGTTGCAGCCCCTGGTTTAATGCAAAGAGGCCTGGGAAAGGCAAGCAAAGGGGCCTCTTCTTTAGTAGGCATAAAATAAAGCTCATCCGTAAGATAAGAACAACCATGTGCAAGCAAACATGCAGT
>CAZWGD010000059.1:0-9278 GCA_964633235.1 uncultured Desulfobacteraceae bacterium
TAAAGCTCACATTGAGTTTCCCGGTAGGTAACTGTCAACCATTATGTCTGAAACCCGAAACCTGAAACCTGTCACCGATCCCGTCTGCTAAAAGGAGAAACCATAAAATGTGTGCGTTTTGCGGTCATTCGAACTTATAAGCACCTAGCTGGGGACGCTCCAAACTGATCCCCGATCGGTGGTATCGGCAGATGCCCCGCAGACCGCCCGATGCGTTGGGCGGCCATTTACCTTACAGTGAGGAAGTCATGCTAGAGCAAAACCAAACTTTTACCCGGGCCACGCGTTACGTCCTGGATGATGAACTGGCCAGTATTGTGAACATATCCATGGCCCTGGAAATGCCGCTTCTTCTCAAGGGGGAGCCGGGCACCGGCAAAACCATGCTGGCCCATGCGATTGCTGAAAGCCTGAACATGCCTTTGCTTGTTCTAAATGTAAAATCGAGCATGAAGCTTGTGGATGCGCTTTACCAGTACGACACGTTGACACGCTTGAATGACAGCCGGTTCGGTGATTCAAAAAGAGACGTAAGCGATATTGAGGCCTATATCAAGATGGGGAAAATCGGGCAGGCCTTCACGTCCAAGGTAAAAACCGTGCTGCTGATCGATGAAATCGACAAGGCCGACACCGATTTCCAGGATGACATGCTGGATGTTTTGGACCAGATGGAATTTGACATCATCGAAATCGATAAAACCGTGCGGGCCAACCATCGGCCGGTATTCATTATTACCTCCAACGCCAAAAAAGATTTGTCGGACCCGTTCCTGGGACGCTGCAATTTCCACCATATCGCCTTTCCGGATCCCAAGATGATGCGCAAAATCATCGATGTCCATTTTCCCGGCATTGCCGCCTCCTTGGCGGAAAGCGCCATTTCTGCGTTTTACGGGCTCCGGGAGATCGAGAGAATCGAAAAACGCCCGGCCACACGCGAGCTGATTAACTGGATCCGCGCCTTGCGTGCCGACCCCGATTTCAAATCCCAGGGCCTGGAAAACGGCCGGTTACCCTTCCTGGGAGTGCTATTCAAAAAAAGCCGGGACTATGTGCGCGCCAAGGGCCAGACCAGCCGCCGGGGGTTGTTTTAGGCCATGGCATGGCGGTAGCCGTTTAACATCATGTTCATCAATTTTTTCTATCACCTCAAAGAGGGGGGAATCCCCGTCAGCCCGACCTCGTTTCTGACCCTCCATAAGGCCATGGCCCTCGGTCTTATTGGAAGCCTGGAAGCATTTTATACCGCTTCAAGAGCGATCCTGATCAAGAGTGAACGCCATTTCGACCTTTTTGATCAGGTTTTTGCCCATTATTTCAACGGAGCGGAATTGCCGGATACCGGGGGATTGGAAATCGACGAGCTAGTCAAGGCCATGCTCCAGGAGTGGTTGAAGGACCCCAAAACGCTTGCCGACGTCCTCGGGATGGACGAGTCTGAACTGAACAAACTCTCACCCGAGGAGCTGATCGCTTATTTTAAAAAGCGTTTGAAGGACCAGACGGAAGCCCACCATGGGGGCAGCAAATGGATCGGCACCGGAGGAACCTCCCCCGTGGGCCATGCGGGGTTTCATCCGGGCGGCATGCGCGTAGGCGGCGTTTCCGGAAACAAATCCGCTGTAAAGGTGGCCATGGATCGTCGCTTCAAGGATTATTCCATGACCGGTCCGCTGACCCAATCCATGGTTGGCGAAGCCTTAAAACAACTGCGGCATATGATCCCCTCGGGACCCAAAGACCGTCTTGATATCGATGCCACCATTTATCAAACCATGAAAAGCGGAGGGGAGATCGAACTGGTTTTTGATCGGGATCTGAGGGACCGGCTAAAGGTTATACTGGCCGTGGACAACGGGGGGTGGTCCATGGATCCGTATATTACGGTGGTCCAAACCCTTTTTGACTATGCCGCCGCCCAGTTCAAGGATTTGAAGACCTACTTCTTTCACAACACCGTCTATGACATTCTTTGGGAAGACGCGGCCCGCTTTCGCAGACCAAAACCGGTGGATGATTTCTCAAGACATGATCCCGAAACCCGCCTGATCCTGGTGGGGGATGCCAGCATGGCACCTTACGAACTCATGGCGACCGACGGTTCCATCCACATTGAGGAACGCTCGGGAAAACCGAGTTTGGAACGATTGCAATTCTTAAAGAAGACATTTTCGCATAGCGTGTGGCTGAACCCGGTGCCCTCCAGGATGTGGAATTACACCCAGACCATTCGTGCCATCGCGGATATCTTCCCCATGTTTGAGTTGACCATCGACGGACTTGAAAAGGCCGTCAAGAAGCTCATGCACAAATAACCCCATGTTAAAACACCCCGCGTCTACCCCACAAACACGGATATGGTGTCTTTTCTGGCACTCACATGCTGAAGGGTTACGCTGATCATATTCTCCGGCTTCAGTTCAATGCCTCCGGATATGGGCAGGCCACACTCCAGCATATATTGAGTAAGTAGGATCTGGTACCCGTTTCTTTTGCGGTATAGAACCAGGGCCTCTTCCTTTTCACCGATGCGAGTCTCCAGGTATTTCAACAGCCAATACCGGTTTCTTTCAATCTGGATCCGGGAGACTTGCCACATGGGAATCTCCAATACCTGAATCAGATGATCGATCTCATCCACGGAATAGGGTTCTTCGAAACCCAACCCCGCTCTAATCTGTCGCTGGGTGGCCAGGTCAAAATACTTTCGAATCGGAGAGGTGGCGGTTACATAAGCCTTGAGCCCCAGACCGGAATGCCGTTCCGCACTGTTTCTAAGAATAAAGCGGTTCAGCCGGCGCCTCTGCATGCAGTTTTGGAATAACGTCCCTTCGGTGTCCCCCTTGATAAGCCGTTCCTTGGGATCAGGTTGGGACCGGAATATGGCCGGCAGCCGTTTTTCCGCCAGAAATTCGGCCGCGATCCAGTTGGCCATAATCATGAGTTCAGCGACCATCATCCGCGCGGGGCTCTCCCGGTTGACCCTGGAAACGACGACCTCGCCCCCGTCATTGAGCCACATATGCACTTCAGGAAGGGTGATCTGCACGGCACCGTTCGACAGGCGAGTCGCCCGGAATTTTTTAGCCGTACGATACATAACGGCCAGGTCTTCATTTTCATCGACAGTCTGGTTGACTTCATAATAGGAATAATTGCTCTGCACACTGATGTAGCTCGGCACGATCCGATAGCCGCAAATTTCACCGCTATTTCTTATGCGTACCAAGGTACTGATGGCGGGTCGACACTTTCCGGCAATGAGGCTGCAGCGCCCTTCCGTAAGAACGGACGGCAGCATGGGAATCCGCATATCCGGCATGTAAATGGAGCTTCCCCGGGTGAGGGCCTCTTCATCGATGTCACTTCCCCGCGGAATCAAGGCGCCTACATCTGAAATATGAATGCCCATGAGATAATCGCTCCCCTGTCTCTCGATGCTCAGGGCATCATCGAAATCCAGGGTGGCCTGGCCGTCTATGGTCATTAATCTCAGATGGGAAAGGTCTTCGCGCAATCCGCTCCCATGAACAACAGGAGGAATATCAATCATCCGAGCGGTCGATTCGACCACTGTTTTCGGAAAATCTACCGGGGTTTCATATCGCAGGAGGGCGATATTCTCATCCGGATCAAACACCTCCAAGTTTACCAGCAAACCAAACAGCCCGCTCTCGGGATCAATACCGGTCGATTTCAAAATCGGTCTGGCTAAAGATGCCTGGGGGCTCTCCTGCCCGAATAGATAGTAGGATTTCAGGATATCGACTACCCTGGACTGATCATCCGCTGAGATCTGCACCGCCTCGGCGCCATCCGGGGCCGCCAGGGATTTCAACCAGGCGCTGCTTTTCTCAATCAGGCGCTTCCGACGCTCAAGCGCCTTTCCCCTGGCAACGATTTTCTCAACCTCTGCCTTGGAGTTGGGGAAGAAGTGATCCTGGTTAAACCTGAAATAAAGCCGGTTGTTGAAGAAGGCCCTTACCACCGCGGATTGATGATCGGGAGTGGCGCTGTCTGGAAAACACAGACCGGTCATGGTTTCCAGATCGATCCACTCCTCTTCGGTATTGAGGACTTCGCCAAGCTCCTTGCTGTCGATCTGGTCGATAAGCACATGGCGCTGCCGAGCGACTATTTTTAATGTATCAACAGTGCTATTACGGCCGAGGGATAGGTCGATATACACGCCACACCCTGGCAACAGCCTGCTGGGTGAAAGACTGACTTCACGATTATTCTCCGTAAGGAGCCGCAAACGCTGTTTTTTAACTTCCCAGACAACCGCGCATAGTATTCTTTGGCGGTCTATATATTCCACGATAATGCCGGTTTTCATGGTACGGCAATATATCAATCAGCCCCGGGCAAGTCAATGTGCATATCTTGACGGATGCTTGCACACAAGTTTCAGACGGTTGAAAAGAAATATGCATCGCTGCGGAGCGTTGGTGCCGACTCAAAATCCAAACGCGGTTACCCTGCTCCCTGCTTGATCACGCCATAGGGTTTGACCACCAATATCAATTGTTATAGGGTAGCTGTCTCCCTGCATTTTTAAAAGCAAACCGGTCTATCGTTAATAAAAATGACATCTTTTTATCTCGTTAAACCATATTTGGTTGCCAATAGATGGCGCATCACTGCGGGCCTGTTGTGTCTGGTGGCCGTCGATTTTATGCAACTGATCATTCCGCGGGTGGTTAAATCGGCCATCGATGATGTAACCATCCACGGCGGCCGTGGCGGGGCGGCCCATGATCTTTGGGTTTATGCCCTGTACATCATGGGCCTGGCAATCATGATCGGATGCTTTCGGTACATTTGGCGGCGTTGCCTGATCGGCATGTCGCGGCAGGTTGAGGAGGGGCTCAGAAACCGGTTGTTCAGTCACCTGCAAACCCTCTCTCCCAGCTATTTCGACCACGCCAAGACCGGTGATATCATGGCCCATGCCGTAAACGACATCACCCATGTACGGATGGCCACCGGTATGGGCATGGTGGCCTTGACGGACACACTGGTTCTCGGTACGGCGGCCGTCGGTTTCATGGCTTATATCAACCTCAAGCTCACGCTCTATGTACTGATTCCCATGCCGTTCATTGCCTTCTGTACCCGTTTTTTCAGCGCCAAGATGCATCATCATTACCAACGGGTACAAGCCGCTTTTTCGGACTTAACCGAAACGGTCAGAGAGCATTTCGCCGGCATCCGCATCATCAAAGCCTATCATGTGGAAGGCGAATCGATCGCCGGCCTTGAAACCATCTCCAAAGCCTATATTGACAGGAATTTGAAACTGGTTAGGATCACCCGATCCTTTTTCCCCATGATGATGTTCTTTTCCAACATCAGTCTGGCCATGGTTCTTTTTTTAGGCGGCCGGCAAACCATTACAGCCACAATCACACCGGGCGATTTTGTGGCCTTTATCAGCTATCTCGGCCTGTTGACATGGCCTATGATGGCCATGGGATGGCTCACCAATCTCATCCAGCGGGGCAAAGCCTCCCTGGACCGTATTGACGCCATCATGAAAACACAGCCGCAGATCTCTAGTGGCGCCGGTGCTTACCCTGCAAATAAAAAACCGGCGGAAACGACCCGGCGGCCCCTCGGCGCCGTGTCATTGTCCCATGTTTTTTTTGCCTATGACCGGGGGGGTGAGGCCGGCCATGAGCGGTTTGTATTGAAGGACATATCCGTGGGGGTGACACCGGGATCCGTGTTGGGTATTGCCGGTCCGCCCGGCAGCGGCAAAACCACCCTGTTGCAGCTGATTCCCCGGCTGTACGATGTCGGTCGGGGTATCATTACCATGGATGGTATGGATATCCGCCGCTACCAACTCCCTGGTCTGCGAAAGAAAATATCCTTCATGCCCCAGGAGCCCTTCCTGTTTGCCGGCACGGTTCGGGATAACATCACGCTCACTGAAAGATCGGTCGATGAGAGGCTGTTGATGGATGCCGTCCAAGCCGCCGGGCTTGAGGACACTATCCGCTCCTTTCCCCAGGGTTTGGACACCGTAGTCGGTGAACGCGGGGTAATGCTGTCAGGAGGTCAAAAACAGCGCGTCGCTTTGGCACGCTCTCTGCTGAATCCGGCTCCTATCCTGATTCTTGATGACCCCATCAGTCAGGTTGACGTGCAAACCGGCAGCGCCATTATCCAGGCCCTTCGTTCCCGTATGGAAGGCAAAACCTTGATCATCGCCTCCCACCGCATCTCCGCTCTGGCCTTTGCCGATGACATCATCGTGCTGGACGGCGGCCGCATCACTGAATCCGGCACCCATGACACCTTGCTGGCCGCTAATCAATACTACGCAACCGCTTTTCAACTGCAGCAGTTGGAGGGACCTTCCCATGCGCTTTGATTTCGGATATTCAGAGGAAAAGCAATTGGGCAAACCCTATGATGTCAAGCTGCTCAAGCGTATCTATCCCTTCACCCGGCCCTATTTCCATCGACTGGCCGCAGCGATCTGCATGGTCATCGGCATCACCTTGCTCGATCTTTCTCTGCCGTATATAACCAAGATCGCTATCGACCGCTATATCGTCCCCCAAGGCCGCCCGGCCCAGGTGACGGTCTCGAGTCGTTTTCCCGAAGGCTCCAAGGATCATCTTCCCAAACAAACCATGGAAAGGCCGGCCCAGACCGATTCAAAGCCCCCACGGTTTCAACACAAAAAAGACGCTTTCGCGCCCGAAAAAGACAGGCTGGCCGGCGTGGCCCGCATGACGCTTATTTTTTTGGGCATCATCTTTCTGAATTTCGTGCTGAACTTCATCCAGCTGATGCTCATGGAGTACACCGGACAGATGATCATGCATGATCTGCGCATACGTCTGTTTTCACATATCCAGCAGCTTTCCATGTCCTTTTTCAGCCATAATCCGGTGGGGCGTTTGGTCACCCGTGTGACCAACGACATCCAAAACATGCACGAACTTTTCGCGTCGATCATTATTTTTGTCTTTAAGGATCTATTCCTGTTAATCGGCATATCCGTGGTGCTGTTCAGTATCAGCCGACCGCTGGCGCTGGCGACCTTTGCCGTGTTGCCGCTGGTCATTCTGGCATCCGTACATTTCGCGATGCAGGCTCGCGAAGCGTACCGCACCCTGCGCATAAAGGTGGCCGAAATCAACACCCGTTTTTCAGAGACGATTAGTGGCATTAAGGTCATCCAACTCTTCAGACAGGAAGCACGCAACTACCGGCGCTTTGCCGAACTGAATCACGAAAACTACCTGGCCGGTATGCGCCAGGTACATGTTTTTGCCGTGTTCATGCCGGTCATAGAGGTCATCTCGGCCTTGGCATTGGCCATTATCATCTATTACGGCGGCGGCCAGGTGGTTTCCCAGCATATCACCCTGGGCGCCCTGGTGGCTTTCATTTCCTATATCCGCATATTTTTTAGACCCATCCGGGATATCGCCGAGAAATATAATATCATGCAAAACGCCATGGCCTCGGCGGAAAGGATCTTTCTGATTCTAGACAAACAGGATCATCCAGCTGCCGGCAACAAAGCCCCCGGGGCGGATCAATGGGAGCAAAGCGCAGGGCTTCCCCCGGTGATGCCCCAGCTGGATCCCATATCCTCCATCGCGTTTGAAGATGTCGGTTTTGCCTACGACGGAAAAAATATGGTCCTAAGCGGGGTTTCCTTTACCGTGGAAGCCGGAGAAACCGTCGCCCTGGTGGGCCCTACTGGATCCGGAAAAACCTCACTCATCAACCTTATGCTTCGGCTTTACGATCCCCTCAGCGGTAGAATCCTGATTAACCACAGTGATATCCAAGACTATGATTTGGGGCTGCTGCGCTCTAAAATCGCCCTGGTGGCCCAGGATCCTTTCCTGTTCTCAAAAAGCATCCGGGAGAATATCATCCAGGGAAACCCGAAAATAACCGATGTCGACTTAAACCGCGTCATTACAGCCGCCAACTGTGAGGTTTTTATCCAAAGGCTTCCCCAAGGCATAGACACGGTACTTTCTGAAGGCGGAGCATCCATATCCAGTGGTGAGCGTCAGCTCATCTCCATCGCCAGGGCGCTGGCCCGCAATCCCCAGCTGATCATCCTGGATGAGGCCACCTCATACATCGATTCCGCCACGGAACAGCGTATTCAGGGTGCCCTAGCCCGCCTGCTGAAAGGCCGCACGGCCATGGTTGTGGCCCATCGCCTGTCCACGGCACGCGGTGCCGACAGAATCATCGTCCTGAAGCAGGGCCGCATCATCGAATCCGGCACCCATGAAAACCTGATGAAGAAGAGAGGGTTTTATCATAAGCTTACCCAGTTGCGCGTATGACAAAACCCTGACCCGGCCCCTGTGAACAGGATCGTTTGGTGGCAACCGCCGGCACGGCCGCGCAGACCTCCAATTTGCGTTTGTCTCCCTGTGTCCCCCTGGGTTCAACCAATCCGATGACTAGGCTCTTAAAATGTGAAGTGATTTTTAGTACCCGTTCACGGGGATAGAATGACTAATCAGCGTTAAACCACCGGCTGGTAAGCGTTTACAGGGTGCCGCAGATGCAAGGCACCGGGCACGCGGGCGTACTGTTGTACTTCAAGTGTCCGGTAACGCAGCAGATGTGGTGCCCTGTGAACGCTTACGATTTTTGCGCCGGCCCTTAGGTTGAAATCCATATGCGTTCATCCCGGTCACGGTCCACATAATGCTTGCCAAATACTGATGCACTTGTTATAGGCAAATTCCTGTGGATTGAATATAAGGGAACCTTAAGGAAATTAAGGTTCGTCGTGACCGTCACTCACCATCATTAGAAAAGGAGGTTTGAATCAATGGCTTACAATGCAGTAGAAATGGCGGACTGGCAGATTTCCGAGGCGGCTGAACCGAACATGCCGACACCGGAGGAATGGCGCGATAAGCTTGGCCTGGAGAAGGACGAAATTCTTCCCATGGGTCGGCTGGCCAAACTGGACTTTTTAAAAATCATCAATCGTCTTCAGGATAAACCGGACGGAAAGTACATCGAAGTCACCGCCATCACCCCCACACCGTTGGGAGAGGGCAAGAGCACCACTTCCTGCGGTTTGATGGAAGGCCTCGGTAAACGTGGTGTAAACGTCGGTGGTGCCTTGCGACAGCCTTCCGGTGGCCCCACGATGAACGTCAAGGGGACCGCGGCCGGTGGCGGCAACTCGCTGCTGATTCCCATGACCGAGTTCTCCCTGGGACTCACCGGCGACATCAACGACATCATGAATGCCCACAACTTGG